>JALSIK010000391.1 GCA_026990045.1 Chromatiales bacterium
GGCCATCGTGGAGTCCTGCGACGTGTACTTCTACGACCTGGCCCTGGCCCTGGGCATCGACCGCATCCACGACTACCTCGCCCGGTTCGGCTTCGGACGGCGCACCGGCATCGACCTGCCGGGCGAGCTGCCGGGGCTGCTGCCCTCGCGGGAGTGGAAGCGCAAGCAGCACGGCCTGCCGTGGTTTCCCGGCGAGACCCTCATCACCGGCATCGGCCAGGGCTTCACCCTCACCACCCCGCTGCAGCTGGCGGCGGTGACCGCGGCCCTGGCCAACGGCGGCCGGCGCCTGCACCCGCAGCTGGTGCGGGCCCTGGCCGATGCCGAAGGGGTCCCGGAGCAGACGGTGGCCCCCCGGGCCGCGGGCGAGGTGGGGGTGCGGGTTTCGGCCCACTGGCAGGCGGTGGTGCGGGCCATGCGCCGGGTGGTGCACTCGGTCCACGGCACCGCGCGGCGCATCGGCCAGGGTGCCGGGTACATCATCGCCGGCAAGACCGGCACCGCGCAGGTGTTCGGCATCAAGGAGGACGAGGAATACGTGGAGGAAGAAATCGCCAAGCGCCTGCGCGACCACGCCCTGTTCATCGCCTTCGCCCCGGCGGAGTCTCCGCGCATCGCGGTGGCCGTGATCGTGGAAAACGGCGGCTCCGGCGGCGCGGTGGCGGCGCCGGTGGCGCGCGCGGTGATGGACGCCTGGCTGGCGGCGGAGGACGGCGGTGTTCACTGACACCGGCAGTTTCATCAGCGAGACCCGGGCCAGTGCCGGGCGACGGCTGCTCCACCGCATCCACCTGGACGTGCCGCTGCTGGTGGGCCTGCTGCTGCTGGCCGCCACCGGGCTGGCCGTGCTCTACAGCGCGGGCGAGCGCAGCGGCGAACTGGTGCTGCGCCAGCTCACGCGCATGGCCCTGGGCTTCGGCGTGCTGCTGGTGCTGGCCCAGGTGCGGCCGGTGACCCTGCGCCGCTGGGCGCCGTGGCTGTACGGCGTCGGCCTGGTGCTGCTGCTGGCGGTGCTGGTGCTGGGCGTGGTGGGCAAGGGTGCCCAGCGCTGGCTGGACCTGGGGCTGTTCACCTTCCAGCCCTCGGAACTCATGAAGCTGGCGGTGCCCATGATGATCGCCTGGTACCTGGCGGACAACCCGCTGCCGCCGCCGCGCCGGCGCATCGCCGCCGCCTCGCTGTTCCTGCTGGTGCCCGCCCTGCTCATCGCCAAGCAGCCGGACCTGGGCACCGCCCTGCTGGTGGCCAGCGCCGGCTTCTTCGTCCTGTTCCTGGCCGGGCTGTCGTGGCGCTTCATGGGCCTGCTGGTGGTGGTGCTGGCGGTGGTGGCCACTCTCCTGTGGGTGTTCCCCAACCCGCTGCTGCACGACTACCAGCGCCAGCGCATCCTCACCTTCCTCCACCCGGAGAACGACCCCCTGGGCGCGGGCTACCACATCATCCAGTCGGCCATCGCCATCGGCTCCGGCGGGCCCTACGGCAAGGGCTGGCTCAACGGGACCCAGTCGCACCTGGACTTCCTGCCCGAGCGCTCCACCGACTTCATCTTCTCCGTGTTCAGCGAGGAGTTCGGCTTCCTCGGCAACCTGCTGCTGCTGGCCATGTACCTGTTCGTCATCGGCCGCGGCGCCCTCATCGCGGCCGAGGCCCAGGACACCTTCTCGCGGCTGCTGGCCGGTTCCATCACCTTCACCTTCTTCGTCTACGTCTTCGTCAACGTCGGCATGGTCTCGGGCCTGTTGCCGGTGGTGGGCCTGCCGCTGCCGCTGCTGAGCTACGGCGGCACCTCGCTGGTGACGGTGATGGCCGGTTTCGGCATGCTCATGTCCATCCGCACCCACCGCAGACTCATCGCCACCTGACGGTTTATACTTGCCCCATGGTTTTGCGCTGCTGCCTCCTGCTCCTGCTCGCGGCCGCCGCCCCGGCGGCCGCCGCCACCGCCAAGGCCCCGGCCCAGGTGGACCGCAAGGCCGTCTACGAGTTCATCGACGAGATGGCCCGCCGCCACCGCTTCGAGCCGGAGGCCCTCCGCTCCCTGTTCACCCAGGCCCGGCTGCGGCGCGAGATCGTGGAGGCCATCTCGCGCCCGGCCGAGGCCAGGCCCTGGCACGAGTACCGGCCCATCTTCGTCACCCGGAGCCGCATCGAGGGCGGCCTGCGCTTCTGGCGGGAGAACGCGGCGGTCCTGGAGCGGGCGGCCCGCGAGTACGGCGTCCCGGAACGGATCATCGTCGCCATCATCGGGGTGGAGACCCTGTACGGCAAGCGCCAGGGGCGCTACCGGGTGCTGGACTCGCTGGCCACGCTGGCGTTCGCCTACCCGCCGCGCAGCCGCTTCTTCCGCAGCGAGCTGGAGCACTACCTGCTCATGACCCGGGAGGAGAACATGGACCCCCTGGCCCAGCGCGGGTCCTATGCCGGGGCCATGGGCATGCCCCAGTTCATCTCCTCCAGCTTCCGCCGCTACGCGGTGGACTTCGACGGCGACGGGCGGCGCGACCTCTGGAACAACCCCGCCGATGCCATCGGCAGCGTGGCCAACTACTTCAAGCGCCACGGCTGGCGCCCGGGCGAGCCGGTCGCCGTCCGGGTGCAGGTGCGCGGCGAGGGCTGGCGCGAGCTGCTGGCCGCCGGCATCCGGCCGCGCTTTTCGCCCGCCGAGCTGCGCGCCGCCGGCGTGGTGCTGCCCGAGGACACCCCGCCGGAGCTGCGCGGCGCCCTGGTGGAGCTGCAGGGTCCCGGCGGCCCCGAGTACTGGGTGGGCTGGCGCAACTTCTACGTCATCACCCGCTACAATCACAGCAAGCTGTACGCGATGGCCGTCTACCAGCTGAGCCGGGCCATCGCCGCAAGACGCTGAAGGGGAAGCGATGCACGGCAGGATCGCGCTGCTGGTGACCCTGGCCCTGGCGCTGGCCCTGGCCCTGGCGCTGGCCGGCTGCGCCGGCGACCGCTATGCCCGGCACCGGGACGGCCCCCCGCCCGACCACGCCGCCGTGGACCACGTTCCCGACGCGGTGCCGCGGGTGGAACCGCGCAGCAAGTACGGCAACCCCGAGTCCTACGTGGTCAAGGGCCGGCGCTACCGCGTGCGCAAGTCCGCCGCCGGTTACGTGGCCCGGGGCATCGCCTCCTGGTACGGCACCAAGTTCCACGGCTACCGCACCGCCTCCGGCGAGACCTACGACATGTACGCCATGACCGCGGCCCACCGCACCCTGCCGCTGCCCACCTACGTGGAGGTCACCAACCTCGACAACGGCCGCCGGGTGGTGGTGCGGGTCAACGACCGCGGCCCGTTCCACGACAACCGCATCATCGATCTCTCCTATGCCGCCGCGCGCAAGCTGGGCATGATCGAGACCGGCACCGCGCCGGTGGAGGTGCGGGCCATCGACCCCAAGGCGCCGCGCCGCATCGCCTCCGCACGCCCCGGCTACACCCTGTACCTGCAGGCCGGGGCCTTCGCCAGCCGCACCAACGCCGAGCGCCTGCGGCGGCGGCTGCTGGCCGTGGTGCGCGGGCACCCGGTGGACACCGCCCGTTCCCACCGCGACGGCCTCTACCGG
>JALSIK010000392.1 GCA_026990045.1 Chromatiales bacterium
TGCGGCGCCAGCGGCACCCGCTCGTGGATCACGGTGGCGCCGTTCTCGTGGGTGCCCACCAGGCATTCCAGGGTGACGTCGTCGGCGTCGAGGCCGTTGAGGTGGGCGCGCACGCGGATGTCCAGGGTCTGGTCGTGGCGGATGCGCCGGGGCGGCTCGTCCACCCGCCACATGCGCACCCCGGACCAGTGCTCGCGCACCTTGCGCTTCCAGCCGGCCAGCACCTTGGCCGGGGTACCGCCGTCGGCGCCCAGGCGCCGGCCCTGGTCGCGGGCCGGGCCGTAGAAGTCGCGCACGTAGTCCATCACCATGCGCTGGGCGTTGAAGCGCGGGATGATGGACTTCATGGAGTTCTTGGACAGCCGCACCCAGCCCTCGGAGTAGCCGTGGCCGTCGCGCCGGTAGTAGAGCGGCACCACCTTGCGCTCCAGCAGGTTGAGCAGGTCGTTGGCCTCCTCCTGGTTGCGGTAGGCGGGATCGAACTGGGGGCCGTGGGGGGCGATGGCCCAGCCGTTCTCGCCGTTGTAGCCCTCGCCCCACCAGCCGTCGAGCACGCTGAGGTTGATCACGCCGTTGATGCCGGCCTTCTGCCCCGAGGTGCCGCTGGCCTCCATGGGGTATTCCGGCGTGTTGATCCACACGTCCACGCCGGTGACCATCTTGCGCGCCAGGGCCAGGTCGTAGCCTTCCAGCAGGATGATCCTGCCGATGAACTCGGGCCGCTGGGAGAACTCGTGGATGGTCTGGATGAGCTGCTGGCCCGGCAGGTCGTTGGGGTGGGCCTTGCCGGCGAAGATGAGCAGCACCGGCCGCTCGGGATCGTTGAGCAGGGCGGCGAGGCGCTGGGGGTCGGAGAACAGCAGGGTGGCGCGCTTGTAGGTGGCGAAGCGGCGGGCGAAGCCCATGACCAGGATGTCGGCGTCGGTCTGGCGCACGACGCCGGTGAGGCGCGAGATGAGGGCCTCGGAGCAGCCGTTGCGGCGGTGCTGGTGCAGCATGCGCCGGTGGACGTCTTCCAGCAGCTCGGTCTTGAGCGACTGGTGCAGGCTCCAGTAGCGGTGATCGGGGATGTCGTCGATGCAGTTCCAGTAGTCCTCGTCCAGCATCTGGTTGCGCCACTCGCGGAACCGCATGTCGAACAGGTTGGCCCACTCGCGGGCGAGGAAGGTGGGCACGTGGACCCCGTTGGTGACGTGGCGGACGGGGTTCTCCTCCGGCGGCACCTGGGGCCAGACGTAGCCCTCCATGCGCGAGGCCACCTCGCCGTGGATGCGGCTGACGCCGTTGTGGAAGCGCGAGCCGCGCAGGGCCAGGGCGGTCATGTTGAAGCCGCCCTGGTTGGCGGGCGATGAGCCCAGGCTCTTGAAGGTCTCCAGGTCGATGCCCAGTGCCGCCGGCAGGTCCTCGAAGTAGGTGGCGATGAGGTGCTCGTCGAAGATGTCGTGGCCCGCCGGCACCGGGGTGTGGGTGGTGAACACGGTGCGGCAGGCGGTGAGCTCCAGCGCGCTGTCGAAGTCC
Source organism: Chromatiales bacterium (assembly GCA_026990045.1). Classification (GTDB taxonomy): domain Bacteria; phylum Pseudomonadota; class Gammaproteobacteria; order CAMYNG01; family CAMYNG01; genus JALUTW01. The sequence continues at coordinate 1,519 of JALSIK010000392.1, forward strand.
AGGCCCGCCTCCACGTACTCGCGGCAGCGCTCCAGGACCTGGAACGCGGCGTGGCCCTCGTTGATGTGCCACACCGTGGGGCCCAGGCCCAGGGCCCGCAGGGCCCGCACCCCGCCGATGCCCAGCACGATCTCCTGCTGGATGCGGGTGTGCACGTCGCCGCCGTAGAGTTGGTAGGTGATGCGGCGGTCCTCCTCGCTGTTCTGCGGCAGGTCGGTGTCCAGCAGGTAGAGCTTGATGTGGCCGGCCACGCCCTCCCACACCCGCACCTGCACCGTGCGGCCCGGCAGGGTGATGGCGAGCCGGATCTCGTCGCCCTGGGGGTCGCGGGCGGGCTTCACCGGCAGGTCGCCGAAGTCGGTGGGGGTGTAGTGGGCGATCTGGTTGCCGTGGTTGTCGATGGTCTGGGTGAAGTAGCCCTGGCGGTAGAGCAGGCCCACGCCGACGAAGGGGATGGCCAGGTCGGAGGCGGCTTTGCAGTGATCGCCGGCGAGGATGCCCAGGCCGCCGGAATAGATGGGAAAGCTCTCGTGGAAGCCGAACTCGGCGCAGAAGTAGGCCACCAGGTCGGTGCCGGCGTCGAGGATCTCCGCCACCTCGCTGCGGATGGTCTCTTCCTTGTAGGCGTCGTAGGCCGCCAGCACCTGGCGGTAGTCCTCCATGAACAGCCGGTCTTCCACCGCCTGGTCCAGGACCTCCTGCGCCACCCGGCGCAGGAACACGCGCGGGTTGTGGCCGCAGCGCTCCCACAGCGCCGGGTCCAGGCGGTAGAACAGGCCCCGCACCTGGCGGTCCCAGCTGTAGAGCAGGTCGTTGGCCAGTTCCTGCAGCCGGCCCAGGCGCTCGGGCAGGTCGGGCTGCACTTCCAGGGTGAATTCGGTTCCGGTCATGGGCGCGGTCCGCCTGTGGGTTGGGGATGTCGGGGCGGCCCGGGCGCCGGCGGGGATTCAGGCCGGGGCGCCCAGGGCCGTTCTCAGATCAGGATAGCGCAGGCGCACGCCCAGCTCCGCCAGCATGCGCCGGTTGTCCATGCGGCGCGACTCGCGCAGGTAGGCCAGCATGCCGGGGCTCATGGTGCGCTCGGCCTCGGCCCAGTCCACCGCCGGCGGCCGCGGCAGGCCCAGGCAGTCGGCGATGGTGTAGAAGTACTCGGTCATGCTGGACGCGCTGCCGTCGCAGACGTTGTACACCGCGCCGGGCCGGCCCCGGAGGGCGGCGGCGCGGCACACCGCGGCCAGGTCGTCGGCATGGATGCGGTTGGTGGGGGGCGCCAGCTCCGGGCGCAGCACCGGCTCGCCCCGGCGCAGCCGCTCCAGGGGCAGGCGGTCGCGGGCGTAGATCCCGCCCACGCGCAGGATCACGGCCTCGGTCCCGCTGGCGCGGGCGAAGGCGGCCAGCCGGCGCTCGGCGTCCAGGCGCCGGCGGCCGCGGGCGCCGGCCGGGCGCGGCGGGGTGTCCTCGGTCACCAGCGCGCCCCGGTGGTCGCCGTACACCGCCGAGGTGGACAGCAGCACCAGCCGCCGCGGCGGCCGGGCCGCCAGGGCGTCCAGCAGCCGGCCCAGGCGCGGGTCGCCTTCGCCGCGCGGCGGGGGCGGCACGAAGTGGAACAGGGCGTCCACCGCCGGCAGGGCACCCGCGTCCACCGGCCGGTCCAGGTCCAGGCGCCGGGCCTGGAAGCCGGCCCCGGCCAGCGCCGCCGCGCGGGCCTCGCTGCGGGTGAAGGCGTGCACCGCGGTGCCATCGGCGGCCAGCAGCCGCGCCAGGCGCAGGCCCACGTCGCCGCAGCCGACAATTGACACAGCCTTCAAGGGTTTTTCTGAGATATCCACTGGGTAATAATGCCGCCCTTTGCCCGGCGCTGCAGCAGCCCCATTCATTTAGCATGAGCTTTCCCGTCACTGTCCAGCCCGGCGGCCACACCTTCGAAGTGGCGCCGGGCGAGAGCGTGCTGGACGCCGCCCTGCGCCAGGGCGTGCGCCTGCCCTACGGCTGCCGCGACGGCGCCTGCCTCACCTGCCGCGCGCGGCTGGTGGAAGGCGAGGTGGCCTACCCCGCCGGGCCGCCCCCGGGGCTCACCGAGGCCGAGCGCGCGGCCGGCGCCTTCCTGCCCTGCCAGGCCCGGCCCCGCGGTCCGCTGGTGATGGAGGCCGACGTCATGGCCGACGACGAGCCCGTCGCGGTGCAGACCCTGCCCTGCCGGGTGGAGGAAAAGGCGCAGCTCAGCCACGACGTGGTGCTGCTGCGGCTGAAGCTGCCCACGGGAAGGCGCCTGGCCTTCCGCGCCGGCCAGTACATCGAGGTCCTGCTGCGCGACGGCCGCAAGCGGGCGTTCTCCATCGCCAACGCGCCCCACGACGATGCCTTCATCGAGCTGCACGTGCGCCACGTGGACGGGGGGCGCTTCACCACCGCGGTGTTCGAGTCCCTGGGCGAGAAGGACATCCTGCGCATCGAGGGGCCCAAGGGCGGGTTCTACCTGCGCCAGCAGTCGCCGCGGCCGGCCATCCTCATGGCCGGCGGCACCGGGTTCGCCCCCGTCAAGGGCATGGTGGAGGACGCCCTGGCCCGGGGCCTGGCGAAGCCGCTCTACATCTACTGGGGGGCGCGCACCCGGGCCGATCTCTACCTGGACGAGCTGCCGCGCCGCTGGGCCGCGGAGCGCGCCCACGTCCACTACGTGCCGGTGCTCTCGGAGCCCGGCGCGGACTGGCGCGGGCGCAGCGGGCTGGTGACCGAGGCGGTGGCGGCCGACTTCCCCGACCTGTCGGGCTTCGACGTGTACGCGGCCGGGCCGCCGGCCATGGTCCACGCCGGTTTCGACCTGTTCCGGCGCCAGGGCCTGCCGCTGGAGCAGTACTACGCCGACGCCTTCGAGTTCGCCGGCGACTGAAGCGCGGGGCCCTGCGGCGCGCACGGGGCGGCCGGGGTCTCCAGGGCCATGAGCCCCCGGCGGAAGGCCCCGGCCGCGGCCTCCGCCTCTCCCATGTGTTCCAGCAGCAGCCCCAGCTCCCGGTACACCTCGGGCTCGGGCCGGATGCCGGCCGCGGCCTCCAGGTAGGCCCGGGCCTTGCCCCAGAGCTGGCAGCGCATGGCCAGGCGGCCCAGGGCCAGCAGCAGGTCGGGATGGCGCTCGCGGCCGGCGAGCCATTTTTCCGCCCGGGCCAGGGCCTGCTGCGGCGAGGGCGGATCGAGGCGGCCGTAGAGGGCGGCGAGGCGGGCGTCCCAGCGGCGGGCCAGGGCCTCGCCCAGCAGGGCCTCGGCCTCGGCGTGGGCGTCCAGGCGCATGAGGGCCTCGGCCTGGCAGGCCAGCACGTCCGGGTCGCGGCGCAGGTCCCGGGGCAGGCGCTGGAACCGCTCCCTGAGGTTGGCCGCGCGGCCGGAGTCGGCGGCGATGCGCAGGCCGTGGAGGGCGGCGGCCTTCTCCAGCCGCTCGATGGCGTCGGGCGCCAGGGCGCGGCGGCGGCGCAGCTCCGGGACCAGGTCCTGGAGATCGCCGAAGCTGCGGACCTCCAGGTACACCCGGGCCAGCAGCGCCAGCACCCGCGGATGGCGGGGCGCCCGGTCGCGCAGGTGCACCAGGGTGGCCAGGGCCTGTTCGTGCTGGCCGGCCTCCAGTTGCAGCTCGGCCTGGGTCAGGCTCACGGGCAGGGCGTCGCCGCCGGCGGCGGCGAAGGCCCGGGTGAGGTGTTCGTCGCGCCGCGCCAGGTCCCCCGCGGCCTGGGCCGCGCGGGCCGCCCACAGGTGGTTGGCCGCCGGGGCCGGGGCGGCGGCGGCCGCCCCCGCCAGCAGCCGCTCCGCCCGCGGCCAGTCGCCCGCGGCGAAGGCCAGCAGTCCCCGCGCGGTGTCCCGCGCCGCCCGCTCCCGCCGGCGGCGGGCGCGCCAGGTCTTCACGCGTGCCGGCAGGGCCAGGCCCTGGCCGGCCAGGCGCAGCAGGCCGTAGCCGGCGGCGAACGCGGCCACCAGCACCAGGATGAAGAAGGTGAGGCTGGTCTCCACCGTGGTCTGGCCGCGCCCCATGAGCACGTAGCCGTTGTCCTGCCACGCGGCCAGGCCCAGGGCCACCGCCGCCGCCAGCACCCCCAGCAGCCACAACAGCCACTTCACGGCGCCGCCCGCTCCGTGTCGCCTTCCCCGGCGCGGGCCCGGCGCGCCTGCTCCAGCGCGGCCAGGCTGGTGAGCCGGGGCAGGGCCGGGGCGATGTCGGCCGCGGCCAGCCGCTCCAGGCGCTCCAGCAGGGCCCGGACCCCGGCGTGGCGGGTGTCGAACCAGCGCCGCACCAGTTCCGCGGCGCGGGCCAGCCGCCCGCGGTAGACCGGGGCCTCGCCGCGCAGCAGGGCCAGGCGCGCCTGCTCCAGGGCGAGGCGGATGTTGCTCACCAGGAACACGCGCTGCTCGGGCGCCAGCAGCGGCTCGATGGGGCGGTCGTGGCGACGCACCACCACCAGCCCGCGCAGGATGGTCCACACCCCGCGGGCCCGGTCCCACCAGTGGCCGGTCTCGCCGTCCTCCGCCGGGGCCCCGGCGGCCTCCTGCGGGCGCCTGGCCCGCGCGCTGGCGGGGTCGGGCGTGGCCAGGGGCAGCTCGTCCACCTGTGCCGCCAGGGCATCCAGCTCCAGGGACAGGCCGGCCAGGTCCACCCGCGGCAGGGCCCGCAGCGCGGCCATGTCCCGGGCCAGGGCCTTGCGCACGGGCAGCAGGGCCGGGTCGCCGGTCTCGCGCACGCGCGCGTCGGCCCCGGCCAGCGCCGCCAGGGCGGTGTCCGGGTCGCGCTGCAGCGCCAGCCGGCCGGCGGCCAGGCGCACGAAGTACTCGGCCTCGGCCAGCAGCCACTGGGCGCGGTGGCGCCCGTCGCGGCGGGCCAGCGCGGACAGGTTCTGCTCCAGGGTCGCCAGGCGCTGGTCCGTTTCCTTCGCCCGGCGCGCCGTTTCGGCCCGCAGGCCGGCCAGGGACTGTTCCAGGGCCTCGTCCCGGGCCGCCAGGTCCGCCTCGACTTGTGCCAGCCGGGCCCGGAGGCGGTCGATCTCCTGCCAGCCCCGCCAGCCGGCGGCCGCCGCGGCCCCGGCCAGGACCAGCAGCACCAGCCAGGGCAGGATCCGGCCCCGGCGCCCGGCCGGGGCACGGTGCCGGGGCGGGGTGGCGCCGCCGTCCTCCGCCGCGGGCGGGGCGGGGGCGGCCGGGCGATCTTCGGTCTGGCTGTCCTGGTTCACTGCTGCTCCACGTGTTCGGGGTCCCGCTGCGCCCGCCAGCGGCGGATGGCCTCCACGATGGCCTCGTCGGAGGCGTCGGCGGCGACGACGGGTTCCGGCGCCACGCCCAGGTCGCGGGCGATGGCGGCCAGGCGCGGGTTCACCACCACCACCGGGGTGCGGCGCAGCCAGTGTTGTGCGAGAGGCCCGACCATGTCAAACAGGTTGCGCAGGCCCTGCCCGCTGGTGGCCACCACCAGGTCGATGCCCTCGCGGGCCCAGCGCCGCTGCAGGGCCTCCACGTCGGCCGACGGGCGGGTGCGCCGGTAGCACTCGGCGTAGGTGACCTCGGCCCCGCGCCGGCGCATCTCCTGCGCCAGGTACTCGCGCCCGCCGTCGCCGCGGAAGACGATCACCCGCCGCCCGGCGAGGTCCTGCAGGCCGGGATGTTCCAGCAGGGCCTCGCTGCTGGCCCCGCGCCGGGGCACGTAGTCGGGGTCGCGGCCCAGGTGCCGGCGCAGGGCGCGGGCGCTGCCGCGGCCCACCGCCGCCAGCTCCAGGCCGGGGGGCAGGCCGCCGCGCCGGGCCCGGACGAGGTTCATGGCCCGGTCCACCGCGTTGGGGCTGATGAACACCGCGAGGTGGAATTCCTCCAGGCGGTCCATGAGCGCCAGCAGGGGGCCGGTGTCCGCCACGTCCTCGATGGCCAGGGTGGGAAAGCGCACCGCCGTGGCCCCGGCGGCCTCCAGCAGCCGGCACAGCGATTCGGCCTGGTGGGCCGGCCGCGTGACCAGCACCGTGAGCCCGGCCAGGGGGGCATCCCCGGGGGCGGCGGCCTCAGGAGGCGGCCTGTCCGCCATACAGGTCGTCCAGGATGCCGCGGGCGCCGCGGGCGAGGAGGTCGTCGGCCAGCACCTGCCCCAGCTCCACCGCGTTGTCCGGCGGCCCGGCGATCTCGCCGCGCACCACCTCGCTGCCGTCGGTGCGGCCCACCAGCCCGCGCAGCAGCAGCACCCCGTGGGCCAGCTCGGCGTGGCCGGCGATGGGCACCTGGCAGCCGCCCTGGAGGCGGTGGTTCATGGCCCGCTCCGCCTCCACCCGCAGGGCGGTGGCGGGATCGTTGAGGGGCGCCAGCAGGCGCAGGGTGTCGGCGTCGTCCAGGCGGCACTCGATGCCCACCGCGCCCTGGCCCACCGCCGGCAGCATGGTCTCCGGGGGCAGTGGCTGGCGGATGCGGTGGGCCAGGCCCAGCCGGCGCAGTCCGGCGGCGGCCAGGATGACGGCGTCGAAGCGCCCCTCGTCCAGCCGCGCCAGGCGGGTGTTGACGTTGCCGCGCAGGTCCTCGATGACCAGGTCGGGGCGCAGGGCGGCGAGCTGGCAGCGCCGGCGCAGGCTGGAGGTGCCCACCCGCGCGCCCTCGGGCAGGGCGTCGAGGCCGTCGTGGCCGTTGGCGACGAAGGCGTCGCGCGGGTCCTCGCGGGGACACACGGCGGCGATGCCCAGGCCCTCGGGCAGCTCGGCGGGAACGTCCTTCATGGAGTGCACGGCGATGTCGGCGCGCCCGTCCAGCAGCCCCTGCTCCAGCTCCTTCACGAACAGGCCCTTGCCGCCCACCTTGGCCAGGGGCGTGTCCAGGATGCGGTCCCCCTGGGTGGTCATGGGCACCAGCTCCACCTCCAGGTCCGGGTGGATCTCTCGCAAGCGAGCGCTCACATACTCTGCCTGCCAGATGGCAAGGGGGCTCTTGCGGGTGGCGATGCGAATGCGGGGACGGTTCACGGCTCGGGGGACCTCTCCATCTGCTGCCCGGGCTGTGCTCCGGGACGACTGGGGATTAGAATCCAACGGGCAGGCGGCGCGGTTGCCCGCGCTATAATACTCCAATCGGCGAAGTTCCCCATGAAGTCCGTCCGTCTCACCACCCTCCTCCTGGCCGGCGTCCTGGCCCTGTGCGGCCCGGCCGCGGCCGGGCCCGTCACCGTGCCCCTGGCCACCGATCTCGAGGCCGACGGATACGAGGCCAAGCGCCGCCGGCTGCCCATCCTGATCCTGTTTTCCCAGCCCGAGTGCGGCTACTGCGAGCTGGTCAAGGAGGAGTTCCTGCGGCCCATGATCCGCAGCGGCGAGTACGAGGACAAGGTGCTCATCCGGCGCGTGGAGCTGGGCACCTACGACACCCTGCTCGACTTCGACGGCGGGGAGATGGAAGCCGACGAGTTCGCCCACCGCTACGGCGCCTCGCTCACGCCCACCGTGGTGTTCCTGGACGCCGGCGGCCGGCCCCTGGCGCCCAACCTGGTGGGCGTGGTGGCGGTGGATTTCTACGGCGGCGACCTGGACGCCCGCATCGACGAGGCCCTGGCCCGCCTGCGGGCCGCCCGCCTCAGCCGCCGCTGAGACCCCGCCCCGCGGGCCCGGGCTTGACAGCCCCCCGCGCCCGTGCCAGCGCGCCCCGGCGGCATCGCTTCGCGGTGCCGCCCTGCGCGGGCGGCTCATCCAGGAGGGCAGGGCGGCTTGAGCATGGCGAAAGCCGCCGTGACAGGTCGCGATGTT
>JALSIK010000393.1 GCA_026990045.1 Chromatiales bacterium
CCCGGGGGCCGGGGATCCACGCTCGCCGTGGGCGATACTCTAGACCAAGCGGCCGGCGCTGAAACTAGCCCGGACGCCCTAGGGTGTCCAGGTTATTCCGGTGGTTCCCGTTTGCCGCCAAGATCGGCCCTGGTGTCCTGCCGGCGCAGCGGCGGGATGGCGATGTACGGGTGAAGGCAGGACCAATGTTGCATGAAGGGCGCGCCGGCGTTCCCGTACCGGCGGTGGACGAGGTCCAGGTGTACCGCGGGGACGAGGCGGTCTCGATCCTGGAGCGCAGGCGGGTGGTGCCCGCGGGGGCGGGGTTCTGGCAGCGGCCGGAGTGGCACGTCCCGGTGATCCGGCACCTGGTCCCCCGGCCCGAAAGCCTGTTCCTGTTCGACGTCTCCGCGGGCGGCGCGCCGGCCGGTTTCATGCTCCTGTCCTGGGACCGGCGCGCCGCGGCATGGCGGGCGCCGCTGTACCCCCACGTGGATGTCTACGATGCGGCGGTGGCCGAGGGCATCGGGGCCGGGGCGGTGGTGCAGGCGGTTTTGCGCCGGCTGGCAGCGGCGAGCCCGCGCCCGTGGTCGCGGCTGGTGGTGGGGCGGGTGCCGTGCCGGGGGCCGCTGGGGACCGCGTTGCTGCATGGCCCGCCGCCGCGGCTGGCGGTGCGGCCCGACGGCGCCCAGGCCTGGTTCGCCCTCGCCCCCGGCACGGATCCCCTGGCCGGGGCCGGGGCCCGCTTCCGGCGCAACCTGCGGCGGCTGTGGCGGCGGCTGGAGCGCCGGGGCGGGCCGGTGCTGGAAGTGGTGTCCGAGCCCTCCCGGCTGGGGCAGGCGCTGGAGACCTTCATGGCGCTGGAGGCCTCGGGCTGGAAGGGGCCGGGGGGGACCCGCTCCGCCATCGGGGCGCAGCCCCGCATCGCCGCCTTCTACCGGGACCTGGTCGGGACCTGGGGACGGCGGGGGGCGTGCCGCATCCACCTGCTGCGCCTGGGGGGACGGCCCGTCGCCGGGCACCTGGCCCTGGTCCATGGCGATACGCTGTCCCTGCTCAAGATTGGCTACGACGCCGCTGTCGCCGAGCTGGCCCCGGGGGTCATGCTGCTCTACCGGTTGCTGCTGGAGGAAGCGGCACGGGGGCGGTTCCGGCGCCTGAGCCTGGTGACGGATCCGCCGTGGGCCCGGCGGTGGGCGCCGCGGCGGGATCCGATGCTGCGGGCGACGGTGTTCAACGACACGCTGCGCGCAACGGTCCTGGCGGGATGGGAAACGGCCAAGCGGTGGCGGCGCCGGATCCTGGGCCGGGATGATACGCTGGTGGCCGGCGGCGGAAGGTTGGTGCCATGAACATCCTCGGGATCAACCATTTTTACCACGACTCGTCCGCCTGCATCGTCAGCGACGGGGAGCTCAAGGCCGCCATCGAGGAGGAACGGCTCAACCGGCGCAAGCACACCGGTGAGTTCCCGGTGCGGGCCATCGCCCGCTGCCTGGAGCTCGCGGGCCTGGAGCCCGGCGACATCGACGCGGTGGCGGTGTCCATCCGTCCCACCCTGCACTGGCCGGCCAAGCTGGGCTACACGCTGCGGCATCCCGCGGGGGCGCGCAGCTTCCTGCGCCACGAGCTGATCAACAGTTACTACAAGCAGAAGGCGCTGCGCGGCTGGTTCGCGCAGACCTGGCCCGCCGGCGGCCGCCGCCCGCGCCTGTACTTCGTGCCCCACCACCTGGCGCACGTGGCGGGAACCTTCTTCGTCTCGCCCTACGACCGCGCCGCCCTGCTGTCGCTGGACGGGTCCGGCGAATGGGCCACGTCGTTTCTCGGCCTGGGCGAGGGCAACCGCATCACCTGCTTCAACCAGAGCTTTTTCCCCCATTCCCTGGGGTCGTTCTACGAGGCGGTGACCGAGTTCTGCGGTTTCAAGCCCAACTACGACGAGGGCAAGACCATGGGGCTGGCGCCGTTCGGCGACCCCGGGCGCTTTCTGCCCCAGGTCTCGCAGATGGTGAAGGTGGACGGCGAGGGCGGGATCCGGGTGGACCTGTCCTGGTTCAGCTACCAGTTCTGGGGCCGCCGGCGCTGCGGCCCCCGCTTCCACCAGGTGTTCGGCCCGCCGCGGCGGCGGGACGCCCCCATCGAGAAACACCACGAGGACGCGGCGGCGGCCTTCCAGCAGGTGCTGGAGGAGGCCGCGCTCGAGATGTGCCGGATCCTGCGCGAGCGCACGGGGTGCCGGCACCTGGTGGTGGCGGGGGGCGTGGCGCTCAACAGCGTCATGAACGGGCGCATCGTGCGCGAGAGCGGCTTCGACGACCTCTACGTCATGCCGGCGGCCGGCGACAACGGCACCGCCATCGGTGCGGCCTACTATATATATAACGGGCTGCTGGGCCGGGAGCGGAACTTCGTGCACGACGATCCCTACGTGGGCACGGCCTACGGTGACGGCGACATCGCCGCCGTGCTGCGCGAGTGCAAGCTCGCGGCCGAGTACCACGAGGACATCGAGGCGCGGACCGCGCGGCTGCTGCGCGACGGTCACATCGTCGGCTGGTTCCAGGGGCGCATGGAGATCGGGCCGCGGGCCCTGGGCAACCGCAGCATCCTCGCCGATCCCACGCGGCCCGACATGAAGGACCGCATCAATGCCGAGGTGAAGCACCGCGAGGCCTACCGGCCGTTTGCGCCTTCGGTGCCGGTGGAGGCCATGAACGACTACTTCGACTCCCGGGTCCAGGCCCCGTTCATGCTCAAGGTGTGCAACGTCCTGCCGCACAAGCGGGAGGTGATCCCGGCGGTGACCCACGTGGACGGCAGCGCCCGCATGCAGTCGGTACGGGTGGACGTCAATCCCCGCTACCACCGGCTGCTCAACGAGTTCGGGCGTCTCGGCGGCGTGCCGGTGCTGCTCAACACCAGTTTCAACGTCATGGGCGAGCCCATCGTGGAATCGCCGCTGGACGCCATCCGCTGTTTTTTCTCCACCGGCCTCGACAAGCTCGTCCTGGGCCGTTACCTGGTGAGCAAGTAGGGCCCGGGGACATGGCGTGGCGGTTGTGGTCGGGGATCGCGCTGGGGGCGGTGGCCTGGTTTCCCTGCTACTGGCTGCTGGCCGCGGCCGCGGAGACGCTGTGGGGCGACGGGGCGGTGCTGGCGGTGCTGGAGCTGGGCGGGCGCCGGGCCCTGCTGGCCCAGGCCCTGGCGGACTGGCGGGCGGCGGCGCCCGCCATCCTGGGCTGGGGCGCCGTGGTGGCGGCGGTGGCCTGGCGCCGGGGGGCCGGGGGCGGGCCGTGGTGGGTGCTGGGCGCGGGCGCGGCGGCGGGTACGGCGGCGGGGGCCATCCTGGCGGCTCCGCTGCCGGCGGTGGCCTTCATGGGCACGGCCGGGCTGGCGGCGGCCGTGCCGGCGGCCTGGGCCGCGCGTGCCCGGCGGGCGGGGGGCTGGTGATGCGCGTTCTCGCGGCGGTGCTGTGCCTGCTGGTGTCGGCGGCCCCCGCGGCCGGGACCCGCTACCTGGTGGTGGGGGGCGGGCCCGACATCGACGAGTCCCAGGTCTCCATCGAGCTCAACACCCTGTGGTTGCTGGACTGGCTGGAGCGGGCGCACCCCGGTGCGCCCGTGACAGTGCTCTACGGGGCCGGCCCCGGGGGCGGGCACGATGTCTACGGCCAGGAGGGGGCCGGCCCCGGGGCGGAGCCGTCGCCCCTGGCGCGGGTCATGGGCGCGCCGGCGGCCGACGCCCGTTTCTGGCATCCCCACCGGGTGCCGGCGGCCGGTCCAGCCACGGCGGAAGCGGTGCAGGCCGCCCTGGCCCGGGAGGTGGAAGGCATGGCGGCGGGCGACGAGCTGGTGTTCATCTACCAGGGCCACGGTGGTCACGACGAGGCCGATCCGGCCGGCAACACGCTGCGCCTGTGGCAGGATACCCGCCTGTCGGCCCGCGAGCTGGCGCGCCTCCTGGACCGGGCGCCGGAAAAGAGCCGGGTGCGGTTCTTCTTTCCCCAGTGCTTCTCCGGCGGTTTCGCCCGCCTCATCTTCCGCGGCGCGGATCCCCGGCAGGGCCTCGCGCCGCAGGACCGCTGCGGCTTCCTGGCCCAGGCCCCGGACCGCGAGTCGGAGGGCTGCACGCCCAGCGTGGACACCGGCGACTACCGCGACTACACCACCTATTTCTTCAGCGCGCTCACCGGGCGCACGCGCAGCGGCGCGCCGCTGCCGGTGGGAGCCGACCACGACGGCGACGGCCTGGTGAGCCCGCGCGAGGCCCATCTCCACGCCCTGGCCGTGGCCGAGAGCGTGGATCTCCCGCGTGCCACCAGCGAGGCCTTCCTGGAGCACTGGGAGCCCTGGTACCTGCGCCACCTGCCGCTGACCGGGCTGCCGCCCAACGAGTACGGTGTGCTGGCGGCCCGGGTGGCCCGGGCCCTGGGACTGGACCCGGCGGCCCCGGACGTGGCGGCCCAGGTGCGCCGGCGCCTGCTGGACCAGCGCGCGCGCCTGGCCCGCGCGCGCCGGGAGCGGGAGGCACTGGAGGAACGGGTGGATGCCGCCCAGGCGGCCCTGCGGGACCGCCTGGAGGCCCGCTGGCCCCAGGTGTTCTGGCCCTACACCCGGGCCTTCCGCCGCCTCCTGGCGGGCGGCCTGGGGGAAGTGGAGGGCTGGATCCGGGCCCAGCCGGCGTATTCGGGGCTCGTGCGGGCCCAGGACGCCCTGGCCGCCGCGGAGGACCGGATCCTGGCCCTGGAGCGCCGCGGGGCCCGGCTGGAGAAGGTCCTGCGCCTGCGCCGCCTGGCCCGCCTCCGGGGCCTGCTGGCCCGCTACGGGGACCGGCGGGACCGCGCCGCCTATGCCCGCCTGCTGGCCTGCGAATCGGCCCCCCTGTAGAAGGCGCTCACGGGTCCCGCCAGCCGGTGCAGGTTGCGGCGCAGCCGGCGGGCCAGTTCCAGCGCGCGCGCGCGCGGCCCCGGGCGGTGCAGGCGCAGCCAGGTCATCTCCCCCGCCTCGTTGGCCAGGCTGGCCTTGTAGCGGGCCTCGCCCGCGAGAAAGTCGTAGATCCGGTGGCCCAGGGCCAGGTTGTGTTCCACCGCCAGGGCGTGGGCCAGGTAACCGGGCTTGAGGTGGGGATCGGCCTCCTGCTTGAGCCCGCTCTGGATGTAATGGACGTGGCCCTCGTACACCAGGTTGTAGAGATACCCCAGGACATGGCGCCCCGCCCGCAGGCGCAGGAGCTGGATCTCGCCGGCCGGGAAACGGGCGTCGATGAGGGCCCGGTGGAAGGGTTCCCAGTGCCGCTTGTGGAAGGAGCCCGGCTTGCCCCGGCGGGTCCAGCTCACCTGGTGCAGGGCCTTGAGGCCGGAGAAGAACTCGTGGGCCTCCTCCCGGCTCGCGGCCTGGTCCAGGACCAGCTCCCCCCGCGGGGCATAACCGCGCCGGGCCCGCCGCAGCCGGGCGCGGGTGGAGGGGCTCAAGGTCTCCAGGAAGGGCCGCCCGTCGCGCCGCAGGGCCTCCAGGTTCACCCGCGGCACCGGCTGGCGCCACAGCTCTTCCACGGCGAGCCCGGCCTCGCGCGCCAGGGCCGGGTCGGCCAGGGGGTCGGCCAGGTCCAGCCCGTGCAGGCGCAGCTCGTCCCAGCGGGGCACGGTGTCCGCCAGGCAGCCCAGCACCGCCCGCGCCACGGCCCGTTTCAGGCCCGGCTCCACCAGCAGCCCGTTGTACTCGGGGTTGAGGTTGTAGTCGAAGTCGCCGCTGTCGTTGAGGAGCAGGCGGCGCACCCGGGCGCCGCCGGGCAGGCGTGCCTCGCCGCGGGTGACGATGCCCAGGCCCACGGTGCGGCCGGCCTGCTCGGCCACCAGCAGCCACGGCTCGGGCCCCGGCGGTCGCCGGGCCAGCCAGGTGCCGATCCAGGCCCAGGACAGGAAGTAGGCCGGGCGGGCGGCGGTCTCCAGTTGCCGCCAGCGCCGGCCCAGTTCCTCCAGGTCAGGCAGCGCCGAGAGGCGCACGCCGATGGTGGTGTCGTGCATCAAGACTGCTGTCGCCCCCGGCCGCCATGTGGAGGCCGGGCGCCTGCCGGCACCGGCCCCGCCGGGGTCTTCCCCACGTACCGCAGCCAGTGTAGCGGCCCGCCCGGGGCGCGGGCAGTGGCCGGAAGTGTTAGGCCGAAGGTGGGTCAGGCGGTGACGTCGATGCGGTTGAGCAGTTCCCCGCCGCCCGCGGCGGCCAGGGCCGCCACCTCCCGGTACAGGCTCTCCGCCAGGCGGCCGCGGTGGGGGGCCGGGAGGGGCCGGGCCGCGGCCGCCGGCGACGGCGGCGGGGGGACCGGGGGCCGGGCCGCGGCCGCCGGGCGGAGTGGGGTGGCCCGGCTTTCCCCGGCGGGCGGGGCCGGCAGGGGCCGCGGCCAGGGACGGGGACTGTGGAGGCCGATGCGCATGGTCCCCATTGTATAGCCCACCCGCCGCTCCGGCGCCAGCGGGCGGCTGGCAGGGCGTCAAAAGCCGGCCTGGCTTTTTCGACGCGCCGGACCCGGCGCAGGTCCGGGTGCCCCGCCATGGCCGGCCGTTTTCCCGCGGCCTGCTGGTCCGCCGATCGCGGTTTGTGGAATAATGGGGTGCATCAGTCAGGCAGGCGGTGATCACCGGCCGCGGTCCAGGGGACGGGCCGTACAACCTTGAACAGAAAGGGGGTTTGGGACGATGGACGACAACAAGAAAAAGGCGCTGGCAGCGGCGCTGAGCCAGATCGAGAAACAGTTCGGCAAGGGCTCGGTGATGCGCATGGGCGATTCCACCGCCGCGCGCGACATCGAGGCCATCTCCACCGGCTCCCTGGGGCTGGACATCGCGCTGGGCATCGGCGGCCTGCCCCGCGGCCGGGTGGTGGAGATCTACGGCCCGGAGTCCTCGGGCAAGACCACGCTCACCCTCTCGGTCATCGCCCAGTGCCAGAAGCAGGGCGGCACCGCGGCCTTCATCGACGCCGAGCACGCCCTCGACCCCCTGTACGCGGAGAAGCTGGGCGTCAACGTGGAGGACCTGCTGGTGTCCCAGCCCGACACCGGCGAGCAGGCGCTGGAGATCGCCGACATGCTGGTGCGCTCCGGGGCGGTGGACGTGGTGGTCGTCGACTCGGTGGCGGCGCTGACCCCCAAGGCCGAGATCGAGGGCGACATGGGCGACTCCCACGTGGGCCTGCACGCGCGCCTCATGTCCCAGGCCCTGCGCAAGCTCACCGCCAACATCAAGCGCTCCAACACCCTGGTGATCTTCATCAACCAGATCCGGATGAAGATCGGGGTGATGTTCGGCAACCCCGAGACCACCACCGGCGGCAACGCGCTCAAGTTCTACTCCTCGGTGCGGCTGGACATCCGCCGCATCGGCGCCATCAAGCGCGGCGACGAGGTGGTGGGCAACGAGACCCGGGTCAAGGTGGTCAAGAACAAGGTGGCGCCGCCGTTCAAGCAGGTGGAGTTCGACATTCTCTACGGCGAGGGCATCTCCCACGCCGGCGAGGTGCTGGACCTGGGCGTGGCCCAGGGCATCATCGAGAAGTCCGGGGCGTGGTACAGCTACAACGGCGAGCGCATCGGCCAGGGGCGGGACAACGTGCGCCAGTTCCTGCGCGACCACCCGGACATCGAGGCCGAGATCGAGGCCCGCATCCGCGAGCGGCTCCTGCCGGCCAAGGCGGCGGCCAGGACGGAGGCGGAGGAGGAGGCCGGGGTCGAGGCCTGAGGCCGGGGTGAACCGGCGTCCGGTCCGCGAGGCGGCCATCGGGTTCCTCGCCCGGCGCGAGCACAGCCGGGGCGAGCTGCGGCGCAAGCTGCGGGACAAGGGCTATCCGGAGGCGGACATCGACGCCGCCCTGGACCATCTCGAGGCCGAGCGCCTGCTGAGCGACCGGCGCTTCGCCGAGGCCTACGTGGCCGCGCGCATCCAGCGCGGGTTCGGTCCCCTGAGAATCATCGCCGAGTTGCGCCAGCGCCAGGTGGCCGACCCGCTGGCGGAGCGGTGCCTGGAGGAGGCCGGCGCCGACTGGGAGGCCCTGGCGCGGGCCGCGCGGTGCAAGCGCTTCGGCGCCGCGCCGCCCGCGGACCAGCGGGAGCGGGCGCGCCAGGCGCGGTTTCTCGAGGGCCGCGGCTTCACCGCCGCCCAGATCCGCCGTGCCCTGGAGGGCGGCGACTGACGGTACACGGGCAAGAGACGGGACGAGCGTGAAACTCAACGAGATCAGGACCGTTTTTCTGGAGTTCTTCCGCGAGCGGGGGCACGAGATCGTGCCCTCGAGCCCGCTGGTGCCGGCCAACGATCCCACCCTGCTGTTCACCAATGCCGGCATGGTGCAGTTCAAGGACGTGTTCCTGGGCACCGAGACCCGGCCCTATGCCCGCGCCGCCTCGGCCCAGCGCTGCGTGCGCGCCGGCGGCAAGCACAACGACCTCGAAAACGTGGGCTACACCGCGCGCCACCACACCTTCTTCGAGATGCTGGGCAACTTCAGCTTCGGCGACTACTTCAAGCGCGAGGCCATCGGCTACGCCTGGGAGCTGCTCACCGGGGTGCTGAATCTCCCGCCGGAGCGGTTGTGGGTGACGGTGTACGAGGACGACGACGAGGCCGCCGCCATCTGGCTCGACGAGATGGGCGTCGACCCGGCCCGCTTCCGGCGCATCGGCGACAAGCCCGGCGGCCGGCGCTACGAGAGCGACAACTTCTGGGCCATGGGCGACACCGGCCCCTGCGGCCCGTGCTCCGAGATCTTCTACGACCACGGCCCGGAGGTGGCCGGCGGTCCGCCGGGCAGCCCCGAGGCCGAGGGCGACCGCTACGTGGAGATCTGGAACCTGGTCTTCATGCAGTACAACCGCGACGCCGCCGGCGCGCTGCACCCGCTGCCCCGGCCCTCGGTGGACACCGGCATGGGGCTGGAGCGGCTGGCGGCGGTGATGCAGGGCGTGCACAGCAACTACGACATCGACCTGTTCCGGCACCTGATCCGGGCCGCGGCCGAGGTCACCGGGACCGGCGACCTGGGCCACAGCTCGCTCAAGGTCATCGCCGACCACATCCGCTCCTGCAGCTTCCTCATCGTGGACGGGGTGCTGCCTTCCAACGAGGGCCGCGGCTACGTGCTGCGCCGCATCATCCGCCGCGCCATCCGCCACGGCTACAAGCTGGGTGTCCGCGAGCCCTTCTTCCACCGGCTGGTGGCGCCGCTGGCCGATGAGATGGGGGCGGCCTACCCGGAGCTGGTCCAGGCCCGCGATCA
>JALSIK010000394.1 GCA_026990045.1 Chromatiales bacterium
GCAGTGACGGACCTGGATCACGGCCCCCAGCTCCTCGCTGAACAGCGCCGCCACCGGGTCCTCGCCCAGGTCGTCCAGCGCCACCCGCACCCCCACATGGCCGGCGAAGGCCATCTCGCACACGGTGGCGAACAGGCCGCCGTCGGAGCGGTCGTGGTAGGCCAGCAGCAGCCCCTCGGCGTTGAGCGACTGGATGAGTTCGAAGAAGGCGCGCACGGCGTTGGGATCGTCCAGGTCCGCCGGGTGGTGGCCGGCCTGGCCGTAGACCTGGGCCAGGCAGGAGGCCCCCAGGCGGTTGCGGCCCTTGCCCAGGTCGATGAGGATCAGATCGGTGTCGCCGGCATCGCGCCGGAGCTGCGGCGTGAGGGTGGCGCGCGCGTCCAGCACCGGGGCGAAGGCGGACACGATGAGCGACAGCGGCGCGGTCACCTCGCGCCGCTCGCCGTCCTGCTCCCAGACCGTCTTCATGGACATGGAGTCCTTGCCCACCGGGATGGCCAGCCCCAGCGCCGGACACAGCTCCATGCCCACCGCCTTCACCGCGTCGTACAGGCCGGCGTCCTCGCCGGGATGCCCGGCGGCGGCCATCCAGTTGGCCGACAGCACCACGTCGGACAACCGGTCGATGCGGGCCGCGGCGATGTTGGTCAGGGCCTCCCCCACCGCCATGCGCGCCGAGGCGGCATGGTGCAGCACCGCCACGGGGGTGCGCTCGCCCACGGCCATGGCCTCGCCCCGGTAACCGTGGTAGTCCGTGAGCGTCACGCCCACGTCCGCCACCGGCACCTGCCACGGCCCCACGAGCTGATCGCGGGCCACGAGCCCGGTGACGCTGCGGTCGCCGATGGTGACGAGGAACTGCTTGGCCGCCACCGTGGGCAGGTGCAGCAGACGGTAGGCCGCCTCGCGCACGTCCAGCCCGGCGAGATCCAGCCCGGGCTTGGGGAACGGGTGGTGGTGCACGTCGCGCAGCATCTTGGGCGGCTTGCCCAGGAGCAGCTCCAGCGGCAGGTCGATGGGGGTGTTGTCGAAGTAGCCGTCGCCCACCACCAGCCGCGGATCCTCGGTGGCCTCGCCCACGACGGCGTAGGGACAGCGCTCGCGCTCGCAGATGCGCTTGAACAGGGGCAGGTCCTCGGGCGCCACCGCCAGCACGAAGCGCTCCTGCGCCTCGTTGCACCAGATCTCCATGGGGGACATGCCGGGGTCGTCGCTGGGCACCGCGCGCAGCTCGAAGCGGCCGCCGCGGTCCGAGTCGTGCACCAGCTCGGGCAGGGCATTGGACAGGCCGCCCGCGCCCACGTCGTGAATGCTGATGATGGGGTTGTCCTCGCCCAGCTGCCAGCAGCGATCGATGACCTCCTGGGCGCGGCGTTGCATCTCCGGGTTGCCGCGCTGGACCGAGGCGAAGTCCAGGTCCTCCTCGCTCTCGCCGCTGCTCATGCTGGAGGCAGCCCCGCCGCCGAGGCCGATGAGCATGGCGGGACCACCCAGCACGATGAGCTGGGCCCCGGGCGGGATGTCGCCCTTGGTCACGTGCATGTCGCGCACGTTGCCCACCCCGCCCGCGAGCATGATGGGCTTGTGGTAGCCGCGCACCTCGCGCCCGGTGGGCCCCGGGACCTCCATCTCGTAGGTGCGGAAGTAGCCGCAGATGTTGGGCCGGCCGAACTCGTTGTTGAAGGCGGCCGCACCGATGGGCCCCTCCAGCATGATGTCCAGGGCCGAGTCGATGCGGGCCGGGCGCCCGTGGTCCGCCTCCCAGGGCTGGACGAAGCCGGGCAGGCGCAGGTTGGAGACCGAGAACCCGCACAGGCCGGCCTTGGCCCGGGCCCCGCGGCCGGTGGCCGCCTCGTCCCGGATCTCGCCGCCGGCCCCGGTGGCGGCGCCGGGAAACGGCGAGATGGCGGTGGGATGGTTGTGGGTCTCCACCTTCATGAGGATGTGCACCGGCTCGCGCACCGCGCGGTACTCGCCGCTCACCGGGTCGGGAAAGAAGCGCATGCCCTCGGGCCCCTCGATGACCGCGGCGTTGTCGTGGTAGGCCGAGAGGATGCCCTCCGGGCGGCGCTCGACGGTGTGCCGGATCATGTCGAACAGGGAGCGATCCTGCGCGCGGCCGTCGATGCGCCACGCGGCACGGAAGATCTTGTGCCGGCAGTGCTCGGAGTTGGCCTGGGCGAACATCATGAGCTCCACGTCGGTAGGGTTGCGGCCCAGGGCGGCGAAACTCTCCACCAGGTAGTCGATCTCGTCCTCGGCCAGGGCCAGGCCCAGCTCCGCGTTGGCCCGCGCCAGGGCCTCGCGCCCGCCGCCCAGCACGTCCACCGTGCCCGGCGGTGCCGGCTCGTGCTCGGTGAACAGGACCTCGGCCTCGTCGAGCCCGGGCAGCACCGCCTCGGTCATGCGATCGTGAACCAGCGGGCGCAGCCGGGCCAGGTCGTGGTCGGACAGGGCGCCGCGCGCCCCGATCTGGTACAGGACGCCGCGCTCGATGCGGGCCACGGCCTCGAGGCCGCAGTTGCGGGCGATGTCGGTGGCCTTGGACGACCACGGCGAGATGGTCCCGGGCCGCGGCACCACCAGCAGGCGGGCGGCCGCCGCAGGCAGGTCCGCCGGCGGCGGGCCGTAGGTGAGCACCTCGTCCAGCAGGACCCGTTCCGGCCCGGTGAGGGCCCGGTCCAGGCGCACGAAGTGCCAGAACTCGGCCTCGACGCCCGCCACCGCCGGCACCCGGGCCTGCATCTGCTGCAGCAGCTTGTCGCGGCGAAAGTCCGACAGGGCGCGCGCGCCTCGCAACTGCAACATGGGCGGATTCCGGTGGTGGCTCGGGACGGAAGTCAGGGCCGCGATCTTACCGGATGCGCCGGGACCGAACCAGCGGGCGCCGGGTTCGGGTTCTACCAGTGGGCGGCCTCGGTGAGCTGTTGCATGATCTCGTTGAGCGAGGCCTCGGCGTTGTCCACCACGCACACCAGGTTGCCCACGCTGCACACGGACCGGGCCGGGCCCCGCACCAGCCAGCCGCCCGGCGGCGTCCAGCCGCGCATCTGGGTGAACATGGAGAGCTGGTCGGCGTTGCCCTGGACCATGCGCTTGTAGTCGTGGGCGAACTTGGCCAGGCCCGCCATCTGCGCCTCGTCCATCATGCCGTAGCCGCCCACCAGGGCGCCGTCGTCACGGAACTGGCACACCACCAGCACGCCGTCGAGAGCCAGCAGGCGCTTGATCATGGCCCGCCGCCCTGCTGGCCGAGCGCGGCCCAGGCCGCCTCGAAGTCCGCCCGGGCGTTGGGCACCACCACGCCCCAGCCGTCCCCCGTGATGGCGGTCCACTCGAACCCCACCATGGAGAACCCCTGGATGGGATAGAACCCGCCCATGCCGGTCATCTTCTCCCAACCCCGGGCCTGCATGGTGGCGATGGCCATGTTGGCCACGCACACGTGGCACAGCAGGTCGAGGATGTCCGGCGTCAGCTCGTTGCCGGGGGCGATGCGGTGCTCCAGCAGCTCGCCCTTGTCGGAAAAGCGGAAGGCGGCCATGGCCCCATCCAGTTGCATCAGGCTGTCGAGATCAGGCATGTGGATTTCCTCGTGTCGCCGCCGGCGCGTCAGACCAGTTCCCCTTCCTGGTGCGGCACCTTGTCCCGCATCAGTTCCAGGACCTCGTTGAGCGAGGCCGCCTCGTTGTCGACGAAGCAGAACACGTTGGCGATGACGCACACCGAGAACCGGGCCCCGCGCACCACCCAGCCGCGCGCCGGCGCACAGCCGCAGTCCCGGCCCAGGCCCTTCATCATGTCCACCTGCATGTGCACCGCCATGGTGGTGGCGCGGCACATGATGGAGGCCATGCGGGCCTTGTCCTCGTCCAGTTGTCCCTCGAAGGTGAAACGATCGCCGCGGTAGGAGTACTCGCCGGCGGCAACGACGCCGCGCACGGCGGCCAGTTCAGAGATGATGCTCATGATTGTTGTTGTCTCCGCATGCCGCCCTCGCCGGCGGCATCCTTGCGGCATTAATACCGTGGGCGTCCCCACATTGCAACCACGGCCCCGGCCCCAACCTTGCATGCCGCATCGGGCATGCGTTGACACGGCGACGGGCACGCGGCCATCATCGTTCGATGCAGTGGACGGTGATCCATGTCTGAATCCGCACCGCGACCGGCCGGCCTGTGGCGCCGGCTGGGGGCGGTGATCTACGACGCGCTGCTGGTTTTCGCCCTGTGGGTGGTGGCGGCCGCCCTGCTCCTGTTGTTCACCGGCGGCGAGCCCGTGCGCCCGGGCCATCCCCTGGTCACGCTCTACTTCCTGGGCGTGGCCTTCGCCTTCTTCGGCTGGTTCTGGACCCACGGCGGCCAGACCGCGGGCATGCGCGCCTGGCGCATCCGCCTGCAACGCGCCGGCGGCGGGCCGGTGAGCTGGGCCCAGGCGCTGGCACGCTTCGCCGCCGCGCTGCCGGCGTGGTCGCTGTTCGTGTTCGGGCTGCTGCGCGCCACCACCGGTGCCGCCTTCCACCTGCGCCCGCCGCTGGACCTGCTGCTGCACCCGGCCCCGGGCATCCTGCTGGCCCTGGGCGCGGCCTGGGTGATCTACGAGTGCTCGCCCTGGACCTGGCGCGATCGCCTCACCCGGACCCGGGTGGTGTTCCTGCCCCGGCCGTCACAGGCGCAGGCGTAACAGCACCACGCCCACCCCGATGACCAGCAGCACCGGCACCACCGCCCCCAGCAGCGGCAACCACGGCGCCAGCGCCGGCACCTCCAGCACCAGCACCATCTGCCCCAGCAGGCGCGAGACGACGAAGAACCCCAGCCCCAGCATGAAACCGGTGAACACCCGCTGGCCCACCGGCACGTGGCGCACCGAGCCCATGACGAAGGGGACGGCCAGCAGCACCATGGCGGCGATGGCCAGCGGCATCATCACCTTGTTCCAGTACGCCAGCTCGTAGGGGCGCGCATCGAGGCCGTTCTGCTCCAGGTAGTCGATGTAGTCGCGCAGGCGCCAGACGGACAACACGTCCGGCGACAGCGACACCGTGCGGATCACGTCCGCCGGCAACAGCGGCACCGGCCCCAGTACCGCCAGGCGCTCGGTCTCCACGTGCTCGCGGCCGATGTGGCTGCGGCGCACCTGGTGCAGGCGCCAGCCGCCCTCCGCCGGCCGGGCCTCGCGGGCGTAGGTCACGGTGGCCAGGCGCCGGGAACGATCGAAGGTGTAGACGTACACCCCCACCAGGCGGCCGTCGTTGGTCACCTGCTGCACGTGGACGAAGTTGCTGCCGTCACGCACCCACAGACCGTAGCGGGTGTTGAGCCCCACCCGGCTGGCCAGCGCCGTGAGGCGCATCTGCTGGCCGTACTGCTCCGCCGGCGGCGCCACCACCTCGCCCAGGACGAAGGCCGCCAGCATGAGCAGCAGGGCCGCGCGCAGCACCGACAGCACGATGCGCAGGGTGGAGACGCCGGCGGCACGCACCGCCACCAGCTCGCCGCGGCCGGCCAGCGTGCCCAGCCCCACCATGACCCCCAGCACCGTGATCACGGGAAAGGCCTCGTACATGCGCCGCGGCGCCCGCAGCAGGACGTAGCCCAGGGCGGTCCAGTAGTCGTACCGGGCCCGGCCCACGTCGTCGAACTCGCCGGCGAAGCTGATGAGCACGAACAAGGCCGTGATCACCACCAGGGCCATGAGCACGCCGGCGATGACGTTGCGCCCGATGTAATTGTCCAGGGTGGTCATGGCCACGGCCTCACCTCCCCGGCAGCGGCCGCCAGCCGGACCAGGGCCGGAACCCGCTCTGGGCCGCCAGCAGCACCAGGGCGGCGGCCAGCATCAGGCCGTGAACCCACCACATGCCCAGCCACGCCGGCACCACCTCGCGCTGCACCCAGGCCCGGGCCACGTTGAGCAGGTTGCTGTAGATGATGTAGACCAGCACCGCCACCGCCAGCCGCGCATACTGCCCGCGCCGCGGCGAGGTGCGCGACAGGGGCACCGCGAGCACGGTGAACACCACGCACACCAGCACCGACGACACCCGCGACTGGAACTCGGCCAGGTCCGCCGGGCTGGCGCTGGCCAGCAGCGTGCGGGTGGGGCGCGCGCTGCGCCGCAGGTCCAGGCGGGCCAGCTCCGGCAGCCGTTCCTCCAGGCGCAGGGTGTGGCGCTGGAACTCGATGATGGTGAAGTCGGGCTCCCCCGGCTCGCCCTCGTAGCGGGCGCCGTCCTCCAGCACCAGGTACTTGTCGCCGGTGTCCGGATCGGTGCGCTGGTAGCCGTAGCGGGCGGTGAAGATCACCTGGCGCCGGCCCTCCCGCTTCTGGCCGAACAGGTTGCGCAACTCGCTGCGGTCGTCGCTGGCCTCCTCCACGTACACCGCACCGATGCCGGATCGCAGTTCGCGGAAGCGGCCCGGGGCCAGGCCCGCGATCTCCGACTTGGCCCCGGCCAGGGCGATGATGCGCTCGCTGGTCTCCTGGGACAGCGGGGCGAGCCACAGCGACACCGCGCCCACCAGGAACGCGAACACCAAGGACAGCCCCAGCACCGGGCGCAACACCCGCACCGGGCCCACGCCGCAGGCGGCCAGCGCGATCATCTCGCTGTCCTTGTACAACCGGCTCAGGGCCAGCAGCACGGCCAGAAACAGCGCCAGGGGCAGCACCAGCTCCAGGTTGACCACGGCCTTGAGCCCCAGCACCACGAGGATGGCGTCACCCGGCAGCACCCCCGTGGCCACCTTCCGGAACAGGGCCACCAGGCTGGCGCTGAGGGTGATGAGCAGCAGCACCAGGGCCACCGCAACGAAGGTCCCCGAGACCTCGCGGCTGATGTAGCGGTCGATAATCATGGCGGGTGTCCGGCCGCGCCCACGGGCCCGGTGCCCGCATTGTATAACTTCCCCGCCCGCGTGATGTATATTTGACCGGTCCGGCGCCTGCGCCGGCCTCCTTCCCGCGGCGGCCCGCCGCCGGCAACCCATTGGCAGCACGGAGATGGCATGAAACTGGAAGCCCGCGTCACCGACCCCACCCGCCAGCGCAGCGCCTGCCTGGTGGTGGGGGTGTTCGAGAAACGCCGCCTGTCGGCCGCCGCCGCCGCCCTCGACCAGGCCATGGACGGGCGCCTCACCCGCCTGCTCAGGCGCGGCGACCTGGAGGGCAAGCCCGGCCAGACGCTCATGCTGCCCGAGGCCGACGGCACCGGTGCCGAGCGGGTGCTGCTGGTGGGCTGCGGCCGGGAACGGGACTTCGACGCCCGCCGCTTCCGCCAGGCGCTGGCGGCGGCGGTGCGGACGCTGGATGCTAGCGGCGCCCGGGACGCGGTGATCTATCTCACCGACCTCGAGGTGGAGGACCGCGACATCGCCTGGCGCATGCGCCAGGCGGCCCGCCATGCGCGCGCGGCGGTGTACCGCTTCACCGCCATGAAATCGGAGGCCGACGCGCCCGCGCGGCCGCTGAAGAAGCTCACCTTCAACGTCCCCTCGCGACGCGACCTCAAGCGGGCCGCCGCGGGCCTGGCCGAGGGCACCGCGGTGGCCGACGGCATGGACCTGGCCCGCGACCTGGGCAACCTGCCGGGCAACGTCTGCACGCCCTCGTACCTGGCCGCCCGGGCGCGCAAGCTGGCGGCCGCCGACAGCCGCCTGCGCTGCACCGTGCTGGGCCGGAAGGAAATGGAAAAACTGGGCATGGGCGCCCTGCTGGCGGTGGCCAAGGGCAGCCGCCAGCCACCCAAGTTCATCGTGCTGGAATACCGCGGCCTGCCCCGCGGCACCCGGGGTGCCCGGGCGAAGCCGCTGGTGCTGGTGGGCAAGGGCATCACCTTCGACTCCGGCGGCATCTCCATCAAGCCGGCCCAGGCCATGGACGAGATGAAGTTCGACATGTGCGGCGCCGCCAGCGTGCTGGGCACCTTCCTCGCGGTGAGCCGGCTCCAGCCCGCCGTCAACCTGGTGGGCCTGATTCCCGCCTGCGAGAACCTGCCCGACGGCGCCGCCAACAAGCCGGGCGACATCATCACCTCCATGGCCGGCAAGACCATCGAGGTGCTCAACACCGACGCCGAGGGCCGGCTCATCCTGTGCGACGCCCTGGCCTACGCCGAGCGCTACCAGCCCCGCGCCATCGTGGACATCGCCACGCTCACCGGGGCCTGCGTCATCGCCCTGGGCAAGCACGCCTCCGGCCTGCTGGGCAACGACCAGGCCCTGGTGGACCAGCTCCTGGCCGCCGGCGAGGCGGCCGACGATCGCGCGTGGCAGCTCCCGCTGTGGGAGGAGTACCAGGAACAGCTCAAGAGCAACTTCGCCGACATGGCCAACATCGGCGGGCGCGAGGCCGGCACCATCACCGCCGCCTGCTTCCTGGCCCGCTTCGTGGAGAAGCAGAAGTGGGCCCACCTGGACATCGCCGGCACCGCCTGGGAGAGCGGCAACAGCAAGGGCGCCACCGGCCGGCCGGTGCCGCTGCTCACCCGCTTCGTGCTGGAGCGGGCCGGGCGCAAATGACCCGCATCGACTTCTACGTCCTGGCCGAGGGCGGCGCCGACGCCCACGAGCGCCTGGCCTGCCGCCTGGTGGAGAAGGCCTACACCCTGGGGCACCGGGTCTTCGTCCACGCCGCGTCCGAGGACCAGGCCCGGCGCCTCGACGACCTGCTGTGGACCTTCCGCGCCGGGAGCTTCGTGCCCCACGCCCTGGCCGGCACCGCGGACGAGGGTGACGTCCCCGTGCGCATCGGCCACCGGGCGCCGGAGGATCCCGGGGCCGAGGTGCTGGTCAACCTCGCCGACACGGTGCCGGAGGGCTTCACCCGGTTCGAGCGGGTGGCGGAGGTGGTGCCCCCGGTGGAGCCCCAGCGCACCCAGGCCCGCGAGCGCTACCGCTTCTACCGCGAGCGCGGCTACCCGCTGCACACCCACCGGCTCTGAACACCATGGCGGAAGACCGGCCCAAGAAGACCATCCAGGAGGACGCCCACGAGACCCTGGTGCGCTCGCTGGAATCCATCAAGGAGCTGCTGCTGCAGAGCGAGAGCAAGATCTCCGCGGCCAAGGAGAGCATCGCCCGGGCCGGCATGTCGGGCCACCGCAAGCCCGCCGCCGATCCCGCCCCGGCACCGGAGCCGCCGGCGCCGGGCGACGAAGACGCGGTGCCGGTGCTGGAGGACGTGGTGGTGCCCGCCCCCGGCGCCGGACA
>JALSIK010000395.1 GCA_026990045.1 Chromatiales bacterium
GTCAGCCGGGCAGCTTCGGCGGCCGGCCCGCCTTGAGCCGTCCGATCCGACCGGTCGGCCGCAGCCAGGGGCCCTGCAGGTGGGGCAGCCAGTGATCCTGCCGGCCCAGGGCATGGACCAGGGCGCGGACCGTGAGCCAGTGGCGGTAGCGCGTGCCGGTGGTGTACTGTCCGGTCCGCGTGACCAGATACCAGCGCAGGTGCTTGACCTGCCATCGATGAGGCCCCACCTGCCAGCGCCGCCAGATCGTCTCGGCGATCCGCCCGGCACGTTGCAGGTGGCCCCGCACCGGGCCCCGGCGCGAGCCCGGCAGGGTGTTCCGCCGCCCCTGATCCCCGGTGACGCGTCATTCTTGGACAGGGTTACAGTCATGTGCCACAATAAGAAATGATATGGCATGAGAATGCTTCTATGGCATCATCTGACAATGAGGTACAGGTGGGCGCCCAGGGCCGGGTGGTCATTCCGGCGGCGCTGCGCAAGGCCCTGAAATTGAAACCCGGAGACCGGCTGGTGGCCCGGAAGGTCGGTGACAGCCTGGTACTCGAGCGCCGGGAGACGGTGGAGAAACGGTTGCGCGGGCGGTTTCGGCACATCCCCGCCGACGTCAGCCTGGTGGACGAACTCATCGCCGAGCGCCGCGCCGAGGCGGCCGGTGAGGACGGGGATCCATGAGCGTCGTGCTCGATGCCTCGGCCCTGCTGGCCTTCCTGCACGACGAGCCGGGCGGCGAGGCGGTATCCCCGGCCCTGGACGGGGCCCGCGTTTGCGCCGTGAACTGGTCCGAGGTGCTGCAGAAATCGCTGCGACGCAAGGTGGACGTGGAAGGGATGCGGCAGGAGTTCGTCGAGGTCGGGGTGACCTTCGAGCCTTTCACGCCGCAACAGGCGGAAACGGCCGCGCGCCTCTGGTCCCGGACCAGGAATCACGGGTTGTCCCTGGCGGATCGCGCCTGCCTGGCCCTGGCCATGGACAAGGCGCTGCCGGTGCTGACCGCGGACCGGGCGTGGGCCACCCTCGACCTGGATCTTGAAATCCAGGTGGTACGGTGAAAAGTTCCGGCTTTTCAGGCCCTCGCACCCGCTCATCCCAGCTTCAGGTATCGGTGAGCCCGCCCCGTCGTGCACTGTCCAATCATGGCGATGCCGTGCCGGCAGGGCTATGATGCCACCATGGATTTCCCAGGATCGCGGATGCTCCGCTAATGTTAGAGAATAACCATGGCAAAGGCAGAAGCCACTGTTGAGGAACTTGTCGCCATGATCGAACGCGGCGAGTTGCGTCTGCCGGAGATGCAGCGCCGCTATGTGTGGCGCGCCACACGCGTGCGTGACCTGCTCGATTCACTCTACCGGGGTTATCCTTCCGGAGCGATCCTGTTGTGGGAAACCGATGAAGAGGTGCCACTGCAGGACATGGCGGTAACACAACAGACGAATCCGTATCAGAGCACACGTCTTTTGCTTGACGGGCAGCAGCGGCTCACTTCACTTTCAGCAGTGATTCGTGGCGAGCCGGTGCAGGTGCGAGGGCGCAAGCGTCCTATCGAACTACTTTTCAACCTGGAGCACCCAGAAGGGTTGCCAGTAGTCACCGAGGTCAACGAGGACAGCGACGAGGACTTGGTGGAAGATGAAACCGATGCCACCGAGGATGAACTCCAGCAGCGCTTCAACCGCATGACCTTTGTGGTGGCCACCCGCAAGCTCGCACAGTTACCCCAGTGGGTAAAGGTGACGGAAGTATTCAGGACGGATAGCGATGCACCGTTTCTCAAACGTGCCGGGGTCACTGACTTCGAGGATCCACGCTACGAAAAATACAGCCGACGGTTGGCTCGGCTGCGAGGAATACGCAAGTATGTTTACCGTATGGACGTGTTGGAAAGGAAGTTGTCCTATGACGAGGTCACGGAAATTTTCGTGCGCGTCAATTCATTGGGTGCCAAGCTGCGTGGCTCAGATTTGGCATTGGCGCAGATCACCGCTAAATGGCGCAACTCGCTCAAAGTATTTGAGACATTTCAACGGGCATGTGCCCAAACCGGTTTTGACCTGGATCTGGGCCTCCACCTGAAAAACCTGGTCGCCTTTGCCACCGGCCAGTCCCGTTTTCTCACCGTGGGCAGCTTGAACCTGGATATTCTTCAGAGAAGTTGGAAGGCATCCTGCCGGGGTATGGAGTTCGCGCTCAACTTCTTGAAGAGCAATGTCGGCATCGACAGTCCGGTTCTGCTTTCTTCTCCCTTTCTGCTAATCACGCTGGCGTACTATGGACACAAGCGCGATTACAACCTTGTGTCAGAAGACGCCGCTCATCTGCGCTACTGGGTACTAGCCGCCAACGCCAAGGGGCGTTATTCCAGGGGTTCCAGTGAGACGCTTCTCGACCAGGATCTTGCCACGCTACGCGATGGCGGCGGAGCCACAGAGTTGATTGAACGCCTGCGGCAGCAAGTTGGCAGGCTTGACATAACGCCCGAGGAACTGGAAGGCCGAAATCAGCGCAGTGCGCTGTTCAAGACCATGTTTCTGGCTTTCCGTGCGGCTGGTGCAAAGGACTGGCGCTCGCAGGTGGCGATTGCCCTTGACCATTCCGGCTCTCTTCATCGGTTACAATTCCACCATATATTTCCCAAGGCAGTGCTGAGAAAGGCAGGGTATTCATCCCGGGAGGCGGATGACATTGCCAATCTCTGTTTCATTGCCGGTAGAACCAATCGCCAGATCAGCGACAAGGAACCGGCACAGTATTTCCCTCCACTCATCGAAAAGTCCGGGACAGTTGCATTCGAGGCCCAATGTATACCGACCACACAGGACCTTTTGCACGTAAAACAGTACAAAGCATTCCTGGCCGAACGAAGGGCGGCTATCAGTTCGAGGTTGAATGAGTTTCTGCAAAATTCAAAGGCATGATGCCATGAGCACCGATTGTATTTTTCCTCTTCCTGCGTCAATCCGGACCAACCTATTGATTCAACAAAACGATCCCTGGGCTATACAAAGATCCCAGGTCCAGAATAACCAGTGACTTTTTGATTTTTCATGCCCTCATGCCCCCTTGATCCCGGGTTCGAGTCCTGGCGGGCCCGCTGCTTTCCGCCGGCCACTGGCAACCACCGACAGGGAGCACGCCACCATGTCCCATGCCCCGACACCCGATCCGCCGCGCACGCGCCTCCACGGACTGCTGGGACTGGCCGGCATCGGGACCTTCCTGGCCGCCCTGGTCATGGTCCACATGGGCAGCCCCGGCATCGACATGGTGCGCGGCTACGTGAGCAACCTCGCCAACGAGCCCCTGGGGATCGTGTTCATGGCCGGCACGGTGGTGCACGGCCTGGGCAACCTCGCCCTCGCAGTGGGCCTGGCCCGGGCGGTGAACCCGGTACCGGGGCGGACCGCGGCGGTGTGGCTCTTCGCCCTCGCCGCCGGGGGCATCCTGGCGGCGGCGGTGTTCCCGGTGGATCCGCCGGGCGCGCCCGTCACCTGGAGCGGCCAGCTCCACCGCGCCTTTGCCAGCACCGCCTTCGTCCTGGAGCTGGCGGCGCTGTTCACCTTCGCGGCCGCGTTCCGCGAGGACCCGCGGTGGCAGCGGGAACGGCCGCTGACGCTGGCGCTGGCCGTGGCCGCGGCCGCGGCCCTGACCGCATTCGTCATCTCCATCCAGATCGGCTGGGCCCCGGGGCTCACCGAGCGGCTGGCACTGGCGGTGTTCCTGGCGTGGGAGATCCGCGCCGCCCTGCGCCTGGTGGCCCTGCCGGCGTGAGCCGCGATCCCGCCCGTGGCGGGCGGCACCGCCGGCGTCTATGATGGTTCTTTCCGGCCCCCCCACCCGGGCCGCCTGGGTATCCGTCCGCGTCATGTTCCGCTGGCCACACAAGAAACCGCCGCCGCCGCGCATCGGCGTGGCCCTGGGCGGCGGCGGGGCCAAGGGCCTGGCCCACCTGCTCATGCTGGAGACCCTGGACGACCTGGGGCTGCGCCCGGCCCTGGTCGCCGGCACCTCCATCGGGGCGGTGGTGGGGGCGCTGTACTGCGCCGGGGTCTCGCCCGCCCTGCTGCGGCGCGAGCTCACGGAGATGAGCCTGTCCAACAACGGCGTACTGGACACGCTCAAGAGCGGGCGCGAGGTGTTCCGGTGGCTGGACTTCTTCCGCCCCCAGTTCTCCACCAGCGGCCTGCTCAAGGCCGAGCGCTTTCTCCAGTACCTCACCGATCACACCCCCGTGCGCCACTTCGAGGAACTGGTCGTGCCCCTCAAGGTGGTGGCGGCCGACTTCTACCGCCGCGAACAGGTGGTGTTCGATTCCGGGCCCCTGCTGTCGGCGGTGGCCGCGTCCATGGCCCTGCCCGGGGTGTTCCCGCCGGTGGTGCGCGACGGCCGGGTGCTGGTGGACGGCGGCGCGGTGAACCCCGTGCCCTACGACCTGCTCAAGCCGCACTGCGACCTGGTCATCGCCATCGACGTCATGGGCCGGCGCTCGGAGAGCACGGCCAAGGTGCCGTCCATTGCCGATGCCATCCTCAACACCTTCCAGATCATGGAACGCTCCATCACCCGCGAGAAGCTGCGCGCGGTGCCGGTGGACATCTACATCGAGCCGGAGATCGCCGACATCCGGGCGCTGGAGTTCTACAAGGCCGAGGACATCTTCCGCCAGGCGGCCCCGGCCTGCGAGGAC
The DNA here is from genome assembly GCA_026990045.1 of Chromatiales bacterium. Taxonomy (GTDB): domain Bacteria; phylum Pseudomonadota; class Gammaproteobacteria; order CAMYNG01; family CAMYNG01; genus JALUTW01. Next base: position 4,688 of record JALSIK010000395.1, read on the forward strand.
CTGCGCCGCGCGCTCACCGAGCGCTTCCACCTGGCGGGAGACTGAGTGCGCGGGGGTGCCCGCCCCTCACCAGCCGAAGACCACTCCTTCCAGCAGCTCGTTGTAGCCCTGGTATTCTTCCGGGCGGGCGGCGACGAACCCGCGCACCTTCCGCCCGCCGAAGCGCTGCACGATGCCGGCCGCCGCCGTCCGCCCCGGCCCGGTGGTGAGCGATTCCAGCATCCGGGCACTGTCCGCCGGCGCCAGCCGCCGGCTCACCGTGATCACCTGGTCGGGCAACCGCGGCGAACGGTAAATGATCCGCAGCCGCCGGCGCTGGGCCTCGTTCATGTTCCGGTGGTAATAGCGGGCCCGCAGGACCAGGGCATCGCAATCTCCACCGCCGGCGAAGGCCTTGTAGACCATGCCCATGCCTCCGCGCACGGCCTTGAGTTCCGGCTGGCGCACGGGATTGCGGTAGCGGTGCAGGACGCTGAGGGTGGACAGATGGGGAAGGGGGAGGCTGCAGATGGTCCGTCCGGCCAGGTCGGCCGGTGCCCTGATCTGTTTGTCACCGGCCCGGACGAGGAGGTAGAACCGGAGGGTGCCCGGCAGCTTCACCACCACCCGGTGTCCCAGGTGGGCGATGCGCCAGGCGGCGAAATGGGGCCCGTCGAAAACGATGTCGTAGCGGTCGTTGCGCATGCGGCGCTGGTAGTTGCGCCAGTTGCCCGGATGCTCGTAGCGCACCGGGCGCCCCAGCAGGCGGGACAGGTGCCGGGCGAGGGGGGCGTAGAGCTTGTGCCCCGCTTCCGGCGCCTCCCGCGGGGGTGCGGTGAAAACGAGCTCTCCGGCGCTCCCGGCCACCGCCAGGCCCAGCAGCCACAGGCCGGCGAGGACCCGGGCCGCCGGCCGCACCCCGTCCCCGGTCCTGTGTCGTCTCCGTTTCATGGCAGGCAAGGCGGTGCCGGCATGCACGCACATCCCGTTCCGGCAGGCTGCGCCGCGGGACAGACCGCGGGCGCAGGCCAAGGATGCCCGCGCGAGCGGGGACGCGCAAGCCCTTGTTTTGACGGGTGGCGAAATTGGATCCCGGGCGCTGCCGTTCCCCCGGACAGATCCAAATGGGTTATTTCTTAACCAGTTCCAGCTGCTTAACATGGAGGCGCTGGGGACCCATCCCCGTTACCCTGGTGCAGCCGCCTCATGCAGCCGCCCGTGCTCAACGTGCCCGGCCCGCGGACCGAACGCCGGCCGCGGGTCCATCTCCGCCCGCGCAAGCTGGAACGCTGGGCCGGAGAGCTGCCCCTGGCCGATCCCCAGGAGGCCGGGCGCCGCCTGCTGCGCCAGCTCCACGAGCTCAACCACGGCCACTACGGCGCCGCCGAGCGGCTGAAGCTGCTGGCCACCCTGCTGCCGGTGGCCCACCGGATCACCGTGCTGCTGGGCGACGGCCTGCTGGCGGCCGGCCTGCCGCCCGATCCCCACACCGAGGCCCGCGCCGACCTGCTGCAGAACCTGCTGGAGGAGCTGGCGGTGGGCTACAAGCTCATCGTCAACGAGTACACCCTGTGGGACGAGGTGCGCGCCAGCCGCACCCCCGAGCTGGCCGAGGCCGTCTACTTCGCGGCCAAGTTCCTGGCCCTGCGCCTGGTGTTCGCCTACGTCCTCTACCAGCCGGAACCGGTGGGCACCTGGCGCGAGCTCAAGGAACTCTACCGCTACGCCGAGGACAGCGGCATCCACGACCGGCCGGTGGACGACGACGACCACGGCCAGCCCGCGCCCCTGGCCCCCACCGTGGACCGGGTCTTCCGCCAGGTGGTGCTGCTGGCCCTGGCCGAGCCCTACAACCTCATGCAGCACGAGGCCTGGCAGGTGTTCCTGCTGGCCGGCGCCTGGGCCAGGGAGCTGGAGTTCATGCCGGCCCCGCCCGGGCCCGTCACCCGCGATTACGTCATCGACCTGGCCGATCCCCACGCCCCCCGCTTCCATGACGAGACCCGCCCGGCCCGGCCCCGCGACGGGCGCATCATCGACATCAGCGGCGTGCGCCGGCAGCTGGAGCTGCTGCTGCGCCCGCACCTCCACTCGGCCAAGCTGGAAGGCAACCGCCAGCTGCGCCAGCAGCGCGACATGCTGCTGCGCCTGGCGGCCACCTGGGACGAGACCCGGGCCCGGCGCATGGAGCGCCGGCCCGACGGCGCGCGCCTGAAGCTGGTGTCGGGCCTGGAGGCCTGCCATCACCTCAGCGCGCGCAAGGCACCGTTCACCCCGGCCATGAACGAGCTCAAGCTCACCACCGCCAACGGCCAGGCCCGGCGCCTGTCGCCGGACGCCTTCACCCTGGCCTACCGCAACGCGCTCACCAACGACCGCCGCCAGATGTTCGCCCGCTACAGGGTCCACCCCATGGTGCGCCGCGACGTCTCGCCCCGCGGCATGGCGGTGGAGGCCGACCCCGGCGCGGGCGATGCGGCACCGGCCAAGGTGGGCGACCTGGTGGGCTACCGCTTCACCGCGCGGCGCACCGAGCGCTGGCACCTGGGCGTGGTGCGCTGGCTCAAGGCCCCGCCGGGCCACCCGGCACGCATGGGCATCATGCACCTGGCCCGCACCGCGGTGCCGGTGGGCGTGCGTGCCCTGCAGGGTCCGGGCCAAGGCGCCGGCCACTTCCGCGCCATGCTGGTGCCGCGGCAGGAGTCGGTCTCCCAGGAGCGCAGCCTCATCACTCCGGCGGGAGTGTTCGACGTGGGCTCGGTGCTGGCGGTGGGCACCGAGCGGCGCCTGTTCCACGTGCGCCTCACCCGCCTGCTGCTGGCCACCGGCGCGTTCGCCCAGTTCGCCTTCGAGCGCCTGGAAGCGGCGCGGGATTGACTGCCCCGCCGCCGTCCACCAGCAGGCTGTCGAAAAACGGCCTGATCAAGCAGGGCAGGGACGCCCCGCCTGCGAAGCAAGCGTGCAAGCGCGTGGATATCGGCGCGTTGAAAAAAGGCCAGGACGGCCTTTTTCAACATCCTGCTAGAACTGGATCCTCATGGCGGCGGCGAACACCGGCACGTAGCTGGCGTGCCAGAAGGCGTCGCGCTCCAGCTCGTCGAGCCCCACGTTGAGCGCGGCCCGGGTGCGCCGGGCCAGGGCGGCATCGCCGCGGCGCCGGGCCAGCTCCAGGCTCGCCCCCATGAGCGCGGCCGCCGGTGAGGGCAGGGGACCGTCGGGCACCAGGGTCCGGGCCGCGCCGTAGCGCAGCAGGATCTCGTCGTCGAGGCGGAAGCCGTCGGGCCCGTGAAACCGCCGCCACGCCGCGGCGATGATGTCCGCCGCCGCCGCGCGCGACCTCTTCCCGCCGTGGGCCAGCAGGCCGCGGGCCACCAGGGCGTAGTCCTCCAGGCCGGCGCGGCCCACGGGCCCGGCCGGGCCGCGGGCGCGGGCCAGCGCCTGGCCGTCCCACAGGCGGGTGGCGAGCCAGCGGGCCAGGGCATCGGCGGCGCGGGCGTAACGCTCCCCGCCGGCCCGCCGGGCACCGGCGGCCAGGGCCGACAGGGCCAGGCCGTTCCAGGCCGCCAGCCGCTTGCCGTCCCGGGGCAGGCGCCGCCCGGCGCGGGCCTTGAGCAGCACCCGCCGCGCCCGCTCCACGATCCGCGCCACTTCTTCCCGCGGGCGCTTCAACTCCGCCGCCACGGCTTCGAGCGATCGGGGCATGAACAGGTGATGGCCGTGCTCCAGGTCCGGCGGGCCGTCCAGGTCGAACACCGCCGCCACCACGGGAAAGTCGGCCTCGCCCACGAGCTGCTTCACCTGGTCCGGGGTCCAGAGGTAGTACCCCCCTTCCACGCCCGCCGCGTCCACCGCCGACAGGCTGGCGGCAAAGGCCCCGTCGCCGGCCGCCAGCTCGCGCAGCATGAAGTCCAGGGTCTCGCGGGCGATGGCGGCGTAGCGTGGCTCCCCCAGCACGTCGGCGGCGGTGAAGTAGGCCTCGGCCAGCAGGGCGTTGTCGTAGAGCATCTTCTCGAAGTGGGGCACGCGCCAGCCGGGGTCCACCGCGTAGCGGAAGAAACCGCCGCCCAGGTGATCGCGCAGGCCCAGGCGCGTCATCTGGTCCAGGGTCAGGCGCAGGAACTTTTCGAGCCGCGGATTCGGACTCTGCCGCTGGGCGTGGAGCAGGGCCAGGAGCTGCGGGGCCATGGGAAACTTGCTCTGGTCGCCGAAGCCGCCCTGGAACTCGTCGGCCTGGAGCAGGGCCTGCTCCACCAGGGCCCGGCGCAGGCGCGCGTCGATGCCCGGCGGCAGGCGCGGATCGGTGCCGGCCCGGGACGCCGCCAGGGCCGCCGTCGCCTCGCGTGCCAGGGCGGCGAGGGAAGCGCGGTCCCGGCTCCATTCCTCGTGCACCGCCTGGAGGATGCCGCGGAACTCCTCCGGCGGGACGTAGACCATCCCCACCAGGGGATGGCCCTCGGGCGTGACGAAGACGTTGAG
>JALSIK010000396.1 GCA_026990045.1 Chromatiales bacterium
GTCTCGCCCGCACCCGCAGCCTGTGGGACGATGCCATGCTCCACGCGGTGCGGCGGCCCGCCAGCGTGCTGGTGTGGCTGCTGGGCATCACCCTGGCGGCGGAGATCGTGGCCGAGCAGGCCCGGGCCACCATTTTCCAGATCGTGGGGCCGGTGCGCGAGGTGGGGGTCATCGTGACCATCGCCTGGGCCCTGATCCGGTTCATCGCCTTCGCCGAGCAGAACATCATCCAGCGCAAGGCGGAGGAGGGCAAGGCCATCGACCGCACCACGGCCGACGCCGTGAGCAAGCTGCTGCGGGTCTCGGTGATCATCACCGCCGCGCTGGTGACCCTGCAAACCCTGGGCTTCAGCATCTCCGGCGTGCTGGCCTTCGGCGGCATCGGCGGCATCGCGGTGGGCTTTGCGGCCAAGGACCTGCTGGCCAACTTCTTCGGCGGGCTGATGATCTACCTGGACCGGCCGTTCGCGGTGGGGGACTGGATCCGGTCGCCCGATCGCGACATCGAGGGCACGGTGGAGAAGATCGGCTGGCGGCTCACCTGCATCCGCACCTTCGACAAGCGGCCGCTGTACGTCCCCAATGCCACCTTCACCAGCATCGCGGTGGAGAACCCGTCGCGCATGAGCCACCGCCGGATCTACGAGACCATCGGTGTCCGCTATGACGACGTGGACAAGCTGCCGGCCATCGTCGCTGACGTCAAGGCGATGCTGCAGTCGCACCCGGAGATCGACCAGGGCCAGACCCTGATGGTCAACTTCAACGCCTTCGCTCCTTCGTCGCTGGATTTCTTCATCTATACCTTCACCCGCACCACCAACTGGCAGAAGTACCACGAGGTGAAGCAGGACGTGCTGTTCCGCGTGGCGGAGATCATCGCCCGCCACGGTGCCGAGATCGCCTTCCCCACTTCCACGGTTCACGTGCCCGAGCCCGTCACCCTGGCGGGGGCGGTCCCGGAGGCGGCGTCCTGATGGCGGCGGCGGGCGGCCGGCCGCGGCCGGACGAGGTGGAACGGGTGCTGGCGGAGGCCGACCGGCTGTACAGCCGCGAGCAGGTGCTGGCGGCCATCGACCGGCTGGCGGCGGAGATCACCGAACGGCTGGGGGGCAGCGATCCGGTGGTGCTGTGCGTCATGAACGGCGCGCTGATCCCGGCCGGCTACCTGCTGACGCGGCTGCGGTTTCCGCTCCAGGTGGACTACCTCCATGCCACCCGCTACCGCGGCGCCACCCGCGGCGGCGAGCTCCACTGGCGGGTGCGGCCGGAGCTGGGGCTGGGCGGGCGCAGCGTGCTGGTGGTGGACGACATCCTCGACGAGGGCCTGACCCTGGCCGCCATCCTCGAACACTGCCGGGCCCAGGGGGCGGCGGAGGTGCTGAGCTGCGTGCTGGTGCGCAAGCACCACGACCGGGGCAACGGGGTGGAGGCCGATTTCGTCGGGCTGGACGTGGGGGACCGTTACGTGTTCGGATTCGGCATGGACTACAAGGGCTATCTGCGCAACGCGGACGGCATCTACGCGGTCAAGGGGCTGTAGCGCCGTGGCCCGCATCGCCATCATCGGGGGCACCGGGCTGACCTCCCTGCGCAACCTGGAGATCACCGGCCGCGAGGTGGTGCACACCCCTTACGGCGAGCCCTCGGGGCCGCTCACGCGCGGCGTGCTGTGCGAGGTGGAGGTGGTGTTCCTCGCCCGCCACGGCTACGGGCACACCATTCCCCCGCACCGCGTCAACTACCGGGCCAACCTGTGGGCACTGAAGGAGGCCGGTGTCGAACAGGTGGTGGCGGTCAACGCCGTGGGCGGCATCCGCGGCGACATGACGCCCCAGCGCCTGGTGATCCCGGACCAGATCATCGATTACACCTGGTCGCGCAACAACACCTTCTTCGAGGAGGGGCTGACCCAGGTGGTGCACATCGACTTCACCCGGCCCTACTGCGACTCCCTGCGCGGGATCCTGCTGGCCGCGGGTGAGCGGGCCGGCCTGGACCTGGCCGCCGGGGCCACCTACGGCGCCACCCAGGGGCCGCGGCTGGAGACCGCGGCGGAGATCGACCGGCTGGAACGCGACGGCTGCCACATCGTGGGCATGACCGGGATGCCCGAGACCGCCCTCGCCCGGGAACTGGAACTGTGTTACGCCTCCGTCTGCGTGGTGGCCAACTGGGCCGCCGGCCGCGGCGAGGGCGGCATCACCATGGGCGACATCGATCGCAACCTCAAGGCCGGCATGCAGCGGGTGCGCACGCTGCTGGAGGCGGCCATTCCTCGCTGCGTGGCGTGCTGAATGGGACGCCCGTACCGGCCATGGCCGGGTGTTCAGCGGCTGGCCCGTTTCGCCGCGGGCGGGGTGAAGGGACGGGCGACGACGAGCATGCCCAGCACCGGGTGATCCAGGTAGTGCAGCTCGCGGCTGCGCATGCGCCGGCTCTGGTGCAGGCGGAAGACGGGCGGCGGCTCGGCGGCGATGTCCGGGGCCGGCGCTGTCTCCAGCGGCGGCGCCATGCCACCGGTCCCGTCAGGTTGCGGGAGCGTGGCCTGCCACGGGGCCTCCGGCGGCGGCGCCTCGCGGTAGATCAGGTCCGCCTGGAGGTGGAGGTAGCGGGCGCGGAACACGCGGACGAACCCTTCCAGCCGCGCCTCCAGCGGCACGCCCGCCGCGGGTGCGCCGGTCGCCGCCACCGCATCCTGGTCCGCGGGCGGCGGCAGGACCAGGCGGCGCTCGATGCGCACCGGCAGGGCCTCGGCCGCCGGCAGGCCGGGCTGGCGCCAGCCCAGGTGCAGCAGCACCCGGTAACCCGGCGATTCCTCCAGCGCCTTGCGCTCGCGGCCCAGCTGCAGGGCCTCGGGCGGCAGGGGCTGGTAGCTGAAGCGCCGGTCGTAGAACTCGGGCAGCGGCACCGGCAGGGGCAGGCCCAGCTCCACGTGGTGTTCCGGCTGCGGCAGCTCCACTTCCACCGGCCAGGCCTCGGCCTCCCGCCCGGCCGGATCCAGGTGCTGGAAGATCAGGACCTCGATGTCGTAATAGGTGATCTCGGCCGGGCCGGCGGCTGCGGCGGGGGCCAGCAGGGCGAGGAGAAAAATCAGAGGTCGCGGCATGGTGTTTTCCGGCATCACGACTGGCGTATGATGCAGCCCGGGTCCGGGCGGTTCCGGGCCCGGTGCATGTTCCTGGAGTCTGGCATGGCGGTTCGGCCCGTACTGCGCATGGGGCATCCTCTGCTGCTGGAGGTGGCGGAGCCGGTGCGACAGTTTAACACGCCCGAGCTGGACGCGCTCATCGAGGACATGTTCGACACCATGGCGGCGCAGAACGGCGCCGGCCTCGCCGCGCCCCAGATCGGCATCAGCCGCCGGGTGGTCATCTTCGGCGTGACGGCCAATCCCCGATACCCCGACGTGGAGCCGGTGCCCACCACCGTGCTCATCAACCCGGAGATCGAGGTCCTGGACGAGGCCCAGGAGGAGGACTGGGAGGGCTGCCTCAGCGTGCCGGGCATGCGCGGGCTGGTGCCCCGCTACCGGCGCATCCGCTATCGCGGCCTGGACCAGAACGGGGATCCCTTCGAGCGGGAGGCGGAGGGCTTCCACGCCCGGGTGGTGCAGCACGAGGTGGACCACCTGGACGGGATCCTCTATCCCCGGCGCATCCGCGACCTGCGTTACTTCGGCTTCGAGAGCGAGCTGTTCCCGCAGCTCGGACCGGCCGTGGACTCGCCGGTGGGACGGGAATGACGGATCGCGGCCTGCCCCAGCGGCGCATCACCGGTTTCTTTCTCGACGAGCACGGCGACTGGGTGGCGCGGCTGGAGTGCGGCCACACGCGCCACGTCCGCCACCGTCCGCCGTGGCAGGTGCGGCCCTGGACCCAGACCGAGGCCGGCCGTGCCAGCCGCCTGGGCCGGCGGCTGGGCTGCGCCCGTTGTGCGCAAGAGCGGTCGCGGGAGGCGGGCGTGAGCTGAAGGCGCCGGCGCCGCGTTCCGCTCACGCTCCCCCGGCGGCGCGGCGCTCCCGTGCCGGGCTGTCGGCCAGGTGGTCCAGCAGCTCCTCGATGCACCGGATGCGATCCTCCGGCTCCGGCAGCTCGCGCAGGATGCGCAGGCGCTGGCTGGGGTCCAGGCGGTAGGCGGCCGGGTCGTCCTGGACGAGCTGGATGATCCGGGCCGGGTCCACGTCCGGCTGCTCCACGAACGTCACCCGGCCGCCCTCCGGTCCCAGCTCGATCTTGCTGATACCCAGCGGCACCGCCCGCAGGCGCAGGGCGGCGAGGCGGAACAGGGTCCGCGTGGGCGGCGGCAGCAGGCCGAAGCGATCCACCATCTCCACCTGCAGCTCGTGCAGGGCCTCGTCGTTTTCCGCGTTGGCGACGCGCTTGTACAGGATCAGGCGCTCGTGGATGTCGGGCAGGTAATCCCCGGGAATGAGGGCCGGGGCACGAATGTCGATCTCGGTGCCCTGGGCCAGCGGCTTGTCCAGCTCGGGCTCGCGCCCGGACTTGAGCGCCTGCACGGCCCGCTCCAGCAGCTCGGTGTACAGGGTGTATCCGATCTCGTGCATGTGCCCGCTCTGCTCCTCGCCCAGCAGCTCCCCGGCGCCACGGATCTCGAGGTCGTGGGTGGCGAGGGTGAAGCCGGTGCCCAGCTCCTCGATGGACTCCACCGCCTCCAGCCGCCTGGCGGCCTCGGCGGAGAGCGCACGGCGGGGCGGGATGATCAGGTAGGCATAGGCCCGGTGGTGGGAGCGGCCCACGCGCCCGCGGAGCTGGTAGAGCTGGGCCAGGCCGAAGCGGTCGGCCCGGTTGATGATGATGGTGTTGGCGCTGGGAATGTCGATACCGGTCTCGATGATGGTGGTGCACACCAGCACGTTGAAGCGCTGGTGATAGAAATCCGACATCACCCGCTCCAGCTCCCGCTCCCGCATCTGGCCGTGGGCATGGTGCACCGTCGCCTCGGGCACCAGCTCGGCGAGCTTGCGTGCCTGCTGCTCGATGGTCTCCACGTCGTTGTGCAGGAAGTACACCTGGCCGCCGCGGCGGATCTCGCGCAGGCAGGCCTCCTGGATCAGGTGCGGGTTCCACTCGGACACGAAGGTCTTCACTGCCAGCCGCCGCGCCGGCGGGGTGGCGATGATGGACAGCTCGCGCAGGCCCGACAGCGCCATGTTGAGGGTGCGCGGAATGGGGGTGGCGGTGAGGGTGAGCACGTCCACCTCGGCCCGCAGGGCCTTGAAGCGTTCCTTCTGGCGCACGCCGAAGCGGTGCTCCTCGTCGATGATCACCAGGCCCAGGTCCTTGAAGCGGATGTCCGGCTGCAGCAGCTTGTGGGTGCCGATGACGATGTCCACCTTGCCCTCGGCCAGGCCGGCCAGCACGGCCTCCTGTTCCTTGCGCGAGCGGAAGCGCGACAGGGACTCCACCCGCACCGGCCAGTCGGCGAAGCGGTCGCGGAAGTTCTCCAGGTGCTGCTGGGTCAGCAGGGTGGTGGGGGCCAGCACCGCCACCTGGCGCCCGGCCTGCACGGCGATGAAGGCCGCGCGCATGGCCACCTCGGTCTTGCCGAAGCCCACGTCGCCGCAGACCAGGTGATCCATGGGCCGCGGCGAGCGCATGGCGGCGAGGACCGCATCGATGGCCGCCTGCTGGTCCGGGGTCTCCTCGAACGGAAAGGCCGCGGCGAAGGCCCGGTAGGCCGCCTCGTCCACGGGGTAGGCGAAGCCGGTACGGGCCTCGCGCCGGGCATAGACCTCCAGCAGCTCGGCGGCCACGTCGCGCACCCGTTGCGCGGCCTTGCGCCTGGCCTTTTCCCACTGGCCGGAACCCAGCTTGTGCAGGGGGGCCGACTCGGGGGCGGCGCCGGTGTAACGGCTGATGAGATGCAGGGCGCTGACGGGGACGTACAGCTTGTCGCCGCCGGCGTACTCCAGGGTCAGGAACTCCTGGGCGATGCCGCCCACGTCCAGGGTCTGCAGGCCCAGGTAGCGGCCGACCCCGTGTTCCTCGTGCACCACCGGCGCGCCGGGCCGGAGCTCGGCCAGGTTGCGGATGACGGCATCGGCGTCGCGCTGCGCCCGCCGCCGGCGCCGGCGCTGCATCACCTGCTGGCCGAAGAGCTGCGGCTCGCTGATGACCTCCAGGCGGGGGCGGGACAGGGACAGGCCCTGCTCCAGGGGGGCGACGGTGATCCCCAGCGGGGCGTCGTCGTCCAGGAAGTCGTGCCAGCTTTCGCAGGGCCGCGGGAAGATGTCGTGGCCCCGCAGCAGCTCCAGCAGGTGCTCCCGGCGGCCGGAGGTCTCGGCGGCGAACAGTACCCGGCGCGAGGTGTCCCGAAGGAAGGCCAGGAGCGCGGCGGCGGGTTCCCGGGCCCGGGCATCCATGACCAGCGAGGGCGGGGACTGGGTGGTGAAGTTGCAGGCGCCCGACCCGGTGGCCTCGAAGGACTGCAGCTCGACCCGGGGGAACCGGTTGCAGGCGCCCAGCACCTCGTCGGCGGCCAGGAACAGGCGTGCCGGCGGCAGCAGCGGGCGCTCGGTGTCGTGGCGTCCCTGCTCGTAGCGCTGGGCCGCCTCCTCGGCGAAGCGGTGGGCGGCGGCCTCGGTGCCGTCCAGCGTCACCACCAGCGCGGTTTCCGGCAGGTAGTCGAACAGGGACTCGGTGTGCTCGAAGAACAGCGGCAGGTAGTACTCGATGCCGGCCGGCGCCAGCCCCTGGCTCACGTCCCGGTAGACGGGCGACCGCGCGGGGTCGCCCTCGAAGGCGGCGCGATAGCGGGTACGGAAATCGCGCACGGCGGCCTCGTCCAGGGGGAACTCCCGGGCCGGCAGCAGCCGCACCCGGGTCAGCTTCTCCCGCGATCGCTGGGTGTCCGGATCGAAGCTGCGGAGGCTTTCGATCTCGTCGTCGAACAACTCGATGCGCAGCGGCCACGTGCTGCCCATGGGATAGAGGTCCAGGAGGTTGCCGCGCACGGCGAACTCGCCGTGCTCCATCACCGTGGAGACGCAGCGGTAGCCGGCGCCCGTGAGGGTGGCGCGCATGGTATCCAGGTCCATGCGCTGGCCCACCTCCAGCAGCAGGGCGTTGGCCTGCACATAGGCGGCGGGGCACAACCGGTGCATGAGGGTCTGCACCGGCACCACCAGGATCCCGCGGGCTGCGCCGGGCAGCCGGTAGAGGGTGGCGAGGCGTTCGGAGACGATGTCCTGGTGGGGGGAGAACACGTCGTAGGGCAGCGTTTCCCAGTCCGGGAAGTGGAGCAGGGGGAGGTCGCTGCCCGCGAGGAAGAACTGCAGGGCATACTCCAGCCGCTGGGCCGATGCCGGGTCCGGCGTCACCACCAGCAGGGGGCCGTGATGGCTCGCCGCGGCCCGGGCCAGGGCGAGGCCGGGGCCGGCGCCGTAGAGCCGGCCCCAGCGCAGGCGCCGGCCGGGACCCCCGGGGAGAGGTGGTGAGAAGATGTCGCAGCTCTGGGTCATGGTCATGCACGCGCAAGCGACCCTCCCGGACGCCGTGCGTCCCGGCGGCTTGCCATGGAGGTTATTTTAACCCGACAGCTCCAAAAAATTCGTGATGAATCGTGTTTCCGTGCCTGGATGGCGGGGCCGGGGGCCGGAAGCCCGCCCCGGCCGGATGGCACCCGGGGTGAAATCCAGGTTCGCCCCTGGTCTTCGGCACAGTGCCGGGGAGCTGTCCGGTGCCCACCCCCTCACCCCGGCCCTCTCCCCCGCGATGCGGGGGGGGAGGGGGATGGAAAAACCGGTCGCGGCGCCGAGCCCCCGCGGCGGGTCAAAAGACGGTCCCCTCTCCCGCTGGGAGAGGGACAGGGTGAGGGGATGGGAACACGGGTTTTTCCTGCTCTTGCAGCCCTCCCCCCTCCCTGCTCCCTTCATCCCGAGGGGTGACTGTGAGGGCGGAAGACAGGGTACATTTGCCCCGAGAACGCAGCCGCGCTCAGATGCAATGGCCTTGCCGTCACCTCCGACGGCCCAGCCGCCGTCCGCCCCGGTCTCAGAGGTGGAACACGAGGCTGAACTCGGGATAGGTCTCGCTGCAGCTTCCGTGGACGGCCTCATCGCAATCCAGGTAACGCAAGTAGGCCACCCCCACGCCCCAGTGGGCACCGCGGCCGGCGGCCACGTAGAAGCCTGCGCGCCCGCCCCAGGCATCGGTGTCGGCCACCCCGTCCACCCGGGTGGCGCGGTAGAATGCCCCCAGGTAGGGGCGCATCCCCCCGGCCTGCAGGACCAGCCGGATGCCGGGGCTGTACTGGTCGATGTCGGGGCCGTCGCCGCGCCACGCGGAGTAGTCCAGGCCCACCTCGATCCCGTCGGCCACGTAGTAGCCGGCCCCGAGTCCGTAGATGGTGTAATCCCGGTCGAAGGCACGGCCGCGGGCCACGCCGAGGTCGATGCGCACGGCACCCCGATCGAAGCCGCCTGCAGCGGCCGCAGCGGGAAACGCCAGCGTAACGAGAGTGAGCAGGAGAAGGACGGCGCGCGGCACGGTGACTGATTCCAAAGCGGGTTGGAACCGAGTATAACAGGAACGATAATCGAGCACGCAAGCGCTCGAGTTGGCGTGGCCGGACCGGAACCTGAGCCGGGTTCGGCGCGTTGAACGAGGTCAGGACGAACTTTTCCGACATCCCGTGAGCGCCAAGGGAGCACGCACCATGTCTGCAACGGACACCACCGCCGTCCCCGAAGTCGGGCCGCAGTCCGTGAGCCTGCCGGCCGGCCTGCGGGAGCAGGTGGAAGAGGCCCGCGCGCGGTGGCAGGCGGAGGACCGGATGGCCCGGCTGTGGGCGCGCGATGCCGGCCTGTGGACCGGCGCCGACGAGGGGCGCTGGCTGGACTGGCTCAGCGCGGTGGACGACGCCCTGGCCCACATGGGCGAGCTCCAGCGGGTCTGCCACTGGGTGGAGGGCCGCAACATCGCCCGCGCGGTGCTGCTGGGCATGGGCGGTTCCAGCCTGGCGCCGGAGGTGCTGCGCCTGACCTTCGGGCCGCAGCCCCAGCACCCGGACTGGATCATCCTCGACTCCACCGACCCGGCCCAGATTCGTGCCGTCGCATCCCGCCTCGACTAC
>JALSIK010000397.1 GCA_026990045.1 Chromatiales bacterium
TGCCGCGGATTTTGAGCCGTTCGTACAAAGGGAAGGCGGGTCAAACACAAACGACCGCCCCGGCAGACATCGCGGTGGTGGTGTAAACCGAATGCAGTACGGGATGTTTCCCAGCGGCCAGCGGCTAGCAGCCAGCACCCCATAACCCAGTCCCCAGCACCTAGCAGCCAGCACCCGGCGGCCGGCGAATGCCGGCCGCCAAAAAAAACGCCCCCGCGAGGGGGGCGTTTCCATGCGGTGACCGCTGTCCGGCGGCTCACATGCTGTAGTACATGTCGAACTCCACCGGGTGCGTGGTCATGTTGAGGCGCTGGACCTCCTCCATCTTCAGCTCGATGTAGCCGTCGATGGCGTCGTCGGTGAACACGCCGCCGGCCTTGAGGAAGTCGCGGTCGGCGTCCAGCTCCGCCAGGGCCTGCTCCAGCGAGCTGCACACGGTGGGGATGCCTTGCAGTTCCTCCGGCGGCAGGTCGTAGAGGTTCTTGTCCATGGCCTCGCCCGGGTCGATCTTGTTCTGGATCCCGTCCAGGCCCGCCATGAGCATGGCGGCGAAGGTGAAGTACGGGTTGCCGCAGGAGTCGGGGAACCGCACCTCGATGCGGCGCGCCTTGGGGCTGGCCACGTAGGGGATGCGGATGGAGGCCGAGCGGTTGCGGGCCGAGTAGGCCAGCAGCACCGGCGCCTCGAAGCCCGGCACCAGGCGCTTGTAGCTGTTGGTGGAGGCGTTGGTGAAGGCGTTGAGCGCCCGCGCGTGCTTGATGATGCCGCCGATGTACCACAGCGCGATGTCGGACAGGCCGCCGTACTTCTCGCCGGCGAACAGGTTCTGGCCGTCCTTGGACAGCGACTGGTGCACGTGCATGCCGTTGCCGTTGTCACCCACCAGCGGCTTGGGCATGAAGGTGGCGGTCTTGCCGTAGGCGTGGGCCACGTTGTGCACCACGTACTTCAGGATCTGGTTGGCATCGGCGCGCCTGACCAGGGTGTCGAAGCGGGTGCCGATCTCGCACTGGCCGGCGGTGGCCACCTCGTGGTGGTGGACCTCGGTCTTGACGCCCATCTCCTCCAGGGCCAGGCACATGGCCGAGCGCAGGTCCTGCAGGGAGTCCACCGGCGGCACCGGGAAGTAGCCGCCCTTGACCCCGGGGCGGTGGCCGATGTTGCCGTCCTCGAACACGCGCTCGGAGTTCCACTCGGCCTCCTCGGAGTCCACCTTGTAGAAGGCGCCGGACATGTCGGCGCCCCAGCGCACGTCGTCGAGGATGAAGAACTCGGGCTCGGGGCCGAAGAACGCGGTGTCGGCGATGCCGGTGGACTTCATGTACTCCTCGGCCCGCTTGGCGATGGAACGGGGATCGCGCTCGTAGCCCTGGCCGGTGGAAGGCTCGAGCACGTCGCAGCGCAGGATCAGGGTGGCCTCGTCGAAGAAGGGATCCAGCACCGCGGTGTCCGGGTCGGGCATGAGGATCATGTCCGACTCCTGGATGCCCTTCCAGCCGGCGATGGACGAGCCGTCGAACATCTTGCCGTCCTTGAAGATGTCGGCGTCCACGGTGTGGGCCGGCACGGTGACGTGCTGCTCCTTGCCGCGGGTGTCGGTGAAGCGGAAATCGACGAACTTGACGTCGTTGTCCTTGATCATCTTGAGAACAGAATCAGCCATGGGTTTCCTCCCGAGAGTGAAAATTCGTGGCGCCCCGCCCGGCGGGCCGAACGGCGTGCAGACCTTGCGCGCAAGGAGTGCACGATTTGTGCCACACGGTAAATACTTGTTTTAAGGAATACCGGGTGCCTCGCCCCGGCCTCGCCCGGCCGCTGGCGCACAAAAATGGTGCTCTCGCCCCTTTCCGTGCACTAAAATTGATCGGACAGGGGTCAGGGACCGGGCAGCCGCCTCAGTGGAACAGGAGCCGGATCTCGGCCACCTCGTCCACCTGGCGGGCCACCTCGTCGAACTGGCGCACCAGGCGCGCCCGGGCGCCCGGGTCATTCTCCACGAGTTCCGCCGGCAGCACCAGTTCCACGTACACCCGCCCGCCCAGGTAATGGAGGTGCATGTCGCGGATGCGCCCGGCCTCGGGGATGCCGCCCCACAGCGCGGCCAGCTTCTCCCGCAGCTCGCGGCGCAGGGGCAGGCCCCGGCAGCGGGGTCCGTGCTCGTCGTTCTCCGGGTCGATGTGGACCATGACGTCGGCCACCTCGTCGAAGCCCTCCACCAGCCGGCTGCGCACCGCCTCGCTGATGTGGTGGCCCTCGGACACCGACAGCCGCGGGTCCACCTGGATGTGCACGTCCACCAGCACGTCGGGACCCATGCGCCGGGTGCGCAGCAGGTGCAGCTCGCGCACCCCGTCCACGTCGAGGATGGCGCGGCGGATGCGCTCCACCTCCTCGGGCTCCAGGCCCTTGTCCACCAGCTCCTGGGTCCCGTGCCAGGCCAGGTCCCAGCCGATCTTGGCGATCATGCCGGCCACGCCGATGGCCGCCACCGCGTCGAGCCAGGTCACCCCGGCCATGGCGCCGCCCACGCCCACCAGCACCACCACCGAGGAAATGGCATCGGAGCGCGAGTGCCAGGCATTGGCCTGGAGCATCTTGGAGCGGTACTTGCGCGCCACGTGCATGGTGTAGTGGTAGATGGCCTCCTTGGAGACGATGGAGATGGCGGCCACCACCAGGGCGGCGAACTCCGGCACCAGCAGCTTCTCGGGCGCGCGCAGGCGCAGCACCGCGTCGATGGCCAGGCCCGCCGCCACCAGGATCAGGGCCACGCCCAGGGCCACCGTGGCCACGGTCTCGATGCGGCCGTGGCCGTAGGGGTGGTCCTCGTCGGCCTCGCGGCTGGCGTGCTTGGCGGCGTAGAGGACGAAGAAATCGGTGGCCAGGTCCGACAGGGAGTGGACGCCGTCGGCGATGAGGGCCTGGGAATGGGCCACGAAGCCCACCACCAGCTTGGCCAGGCCCAGCAGCAGGTCGATCACCGAGCCCACCACGGTGACGATGAAGGTCTCGCGGTAGCGGTGGCGGCGGCGGGCCTCGTCCGCCGCCGCGCCGGTCACCGGTTCAGCCATCGCTGTTTCCCACCTCGATGACCACGACCACCTCGCCGTCGCGCTCTCCCGCCTCCAGCACCCGGTGGCCGTTGATGCGGCACCACGCGGGGATGTCGTTGAGGGCGCCGGGATCGGTGGCGCGCACCTCCAGCACGTCGCCGGGGGCCAGCTCCGCCACCCGGTCCTGGGTGCGGATCACTGGCAGCGGGCACAGGATGCGCCGCGCGTCGAGGGTGTGGCGGTTCATACGTGCCAGTCCTCCGGGATCTCCGCCGGCGGCAGCGGCGCCACGGTGAGCTCGCGGGACTCGCCGCCGGGCCGGACCAGCTCCAGGGTCACCGCCGGGGCCGTGCGCCCCTGGCTGTAGCGCGCGGCGATGCGCGCCGCCAGCTCCAGGTCGGCCTCGCCCGGCTCGCCGTCCACCAGCACCAGCGGGCCCGGGTGGGACACGCAGCGCAGGTGGGGAAACCGCTTGCGGTAACCCTCGAGGAAGTTGTTCTCCCCTTCCTCGCGTCCGACGATGAGCTTGAAGTGGGGCGCGGGGCGGATGTGGCGGCCCACCTTGAGCAGCATGATGTCGTCCAGGTCGTAGTCGCGCCGGCCGCGCGCGCGCCACAGGTCGGCCAGCTTGGCCGAGTAGGCGGCGTCGGTGAGAAAACAGCAGCCCCCGGCGGGCTGGGCGTAGTCCTCGAAGCCGTACTTGGCCGCCAGCGCCATCTGCGGCTTGCGCGAACGCCCGCTGAAGTCCAGCAGCTTGTCGCGGTCCACCCAGCCCTCGCGCTCGGGCAGGGTGGGCGGCAGGTGCCTGGCGCACAGGGGCCGCAGCAGCAGGTCGCCGGCACCCGATTCCTTCTGGATCACCGGCAGGGTGTCGCGGCGCTGGGACATGGGCCGCTGGCCCATGACCTCGCCGGTGATGATGAAGTCGAAGCCGTGCTCGCGGATCCACTCGTAGGCCCTGGCCACCATGAAACCCTTGCAGTCGAGGCAGGGATTGAGGTTCTGGCCGTAGCCGTGGCGCGGATTGAGCACCACCTGCTTGTACTCCTCGATGACGTCGATGATGTGCAGCTTGATGCCCAGCTGCTCCGCCACCCACAGCGCGTTGTTGCGCTTGGGCCTGGCCCGGTCACGCTTGCGGATGGCGTGGGTGTGCCCCTCCACGCAGAACCCGGTGAAGAAGTTGATGCCCTCCACGTGGATGCCCTGCTCCATGATCACCTTGGCGGCGAGCATGGAGTCGAGGCCGCCGGAAATGAGGGCCACCGCCTTGCGCTGGTCGGACATGGAAAACCGAGGGAAAACAGGGGTAAGGCGCCCGGACAACAGGGCGCATAGCATAGCAGAATCGGACCCCGGCGGGGCGCCGGGGGCGGCACGCGCGCCTCAGCCGGCCTGCTTCAGCCCCGCGACGGCCAGTGCCCGCAGCAGCTTCTGCAGCTTCACCGAGGCCGGCACGAACTGCCCCTCCAGCAGCCGGCGGGCCGCGACCGGGTCGTCCGCGGCCGCCTGCACCACCGCCTCCACCGCGCGGTGCAGGGCCGCATGGGCCTCCTGCAACGCCCCGAGTTGGGCGTGGTCGTCGCCGTGCGCCGCCAGCCACCGGCCCAGGGCACACTGGTCAGGGCGCCCGGCGGCGGCGGCGGAAATGGGATGGCCCGCGGGATCCTCCAGGTGCCGCACCAGGCGCTGTTTCCAGGCGGCATGGGCATTGAGGGCATCGAAGAAGTTCATGGCGCATTGCCCCAGAGTGCTGTGGCCGGGGTCCGGCCGGACCCGCACGGTGGTTATCGGCCCCGCCGCCGCCTGGCTGCATAGCCCATGAGCGCTAGCCGCCCCGGCCGGTGATGGAACCCCGTCGGGCTCCGGCCGGTCGTGACCCGCCTCAATGAGGCCCGGCGCCGCCGTCTTTGCCGACCACCGGCACGGAATCGGTGTGAGTGCTTACTGATTGCAGGGCCTCGGCGGAACCGGTGTCGGCCCACAGTTCCAAGGCCTGCAGGGGAGTAAGCGCCGGTTCACCGCCCAGGCGCCGCACCGCCTGCAGGGTGTCCATGAGGGAAACGAAGCCTTCCGCCAGGTCACGGTAGAGCCCGGCCAGGCCGGCCTCCAGGCGCGCGCCCAGGTCGGCGTAGGCGGTGCGGCCCAGGCGCACGAAGTAGCTCACCTTGACCCGCCGCCGCTCGGCCCGGCGCGGGAACAGGCCCGAGACCAGCAGGCAGTGGTCGCCCACGTCGCGC
Organism: Chromatiales bacterium; assembly: GCA_026990045.1. Classification (GTDB taxonomy): domain Bacteria; phylum Pseudomonadota; class Gammaproteobacteria; order CAMYNG01; family CAMYNG01; genus JALUTW01. The sequence goes on from JALSIK010000397.1 coordinate 5,294, forward strand.
AGCCGGTCGTGACGCTCGCGCCCCGCCGCCAGCATGCCCTCCAGGTAGTCCAGGGCCATGACGCGGGCGGCCATGCGCACGTCGCCGGTGAAGCGCATGAGAAGGAAGACCAGGTAGCTTTCCAGCTGCTCGTCCAGCTCGATGCCGGCGGCCTGCTGGGCCTCGTGCACCAGCTTCTGCCAGTGGCTGGTGGCGGTGGGGGCCGTGACGATACTGCCTGTCATGGTGCACCTCGCACGCACTAACGCTTATCATACTTAGCGGCGCGCCGTCATCCTTGTTTGACCCCGCCGCGCCCATGAATTCCGTGCAAACCCCGGGCCAGGCCAGTGGCCACTTACCGCGGGATGGCGCCGCGGCTATAATGGGCGCTCTCCTGGTTTTGCATCCCGGAATCAATCACTTGGGCAATTCATCCAGGCCCGCCGCCGCGCGCGGTCCGGGCCACGGCTTTCAGGACCTCATCCTGGCCCTGCAGGACTACTGGGCCGGGCACGGCTGCGTGATCCTGCAGCCGCTGGACATGGAGGTGGGTGCCGGCACCTTCCACCCGGCCACCTTCCTGCGCGCCATCGGCCCCGAGCCCTGGCGCACGGCCTACGTCCAGCCCTCGCGCCGGCCCACCGACGGCCGCTACGGCGAGAACCCCAACCGGCTCCAGCACTATTACCAGTTCCAGGTCCTGCTCAAGCCCTCGCCGCTGGACATCCAGGACCTGTACCTGGATTCCCTGCGGGCGCTGGGCATCGACCCGCTGGTGCACGACATCCGCTTCGTGGAGGACAACTGGGAGTCGCCCACCCTGGGCGCCTGGGGCCTGGGCTGGGAGGTGTGGCTCAACGGCATGGAGGTGACCCAGTTCACCTACTTCCAGCAGGTGGGCGGGCTGGAATGCCGCCCGGTGTCGGGCGAGATCACCTACGGCCTGGAGCGCATCGCCATGTACCTGCAGGGGGTGGAGAGCGTGTTCGACCTGGTGTGGACGCAGGGGCCCGGCGGTCCCGTGACCTACGGCGACGTGTTCCACCAGAACGAGGTGGAGATGAGCGCCTACAACTTCGAGCACGCCGACACCGAGGCGCTGTTCCAGTGGTTCGGCCACTGCGAGGAAGAGTGCCGGCGCCTGCTGGAACACGGCCTGCCGCTGCCGGCCTACGAGCAGGTGCTCAAGGCCTCTCACACCTTCAACCTGCTGGATGCCCGCCACGCCATCTCGGTCACCGAGCGCCAGCAGTACATCCTGCGGGTGCGTGACCTGGCCCGGGCGGTGGCCGAGGCCTACTACGCCGCGCGCGAGGCCCTGGGCTTTCCCCTGTGCAAGACGGGTGCCGCGACATGAGCGAGGCCGCCCGCGACCTGCTGCTGGAGGTGGGCACCGAGGAGCTGCCCCCGCGCGCCCTGCACCGGCTGGCCACGGCGTTGCGCGACGCGGTGGCCGAGGGCCTGGCCCAGGCGCGGCTGGCCCACCGCGACCTGCGCCTGTTCGCCACCCCCCGGCGCCTGGCGGTGCTGGTGGAGGCCCTGGCCCCGCGCCAGCCCGACGAACAGGTGGAGCGGCGGGGGCCGGCGTTGTCCGCCGCCTTCGACGACGAGGGCTGCCCCACCAGGGCGGCCCAGGGCTTCGCCCGCTCCTGCGGCGTGGCGGTGGAGGACCTGGACCGGCTGGAGACGGACAAGGGCGCCTGGCTGGTGTACCGGGCGCTGCGCAAGGGCCGGACCACGCCGGAGCTGGTGCCGGAGATCCTCGCCCGGGCGCTGGAGGACCTGCCCGTCCCCCGGCGCATGCGCTGGGGGGAGCTGGACGAGCCGTTCGTGCGCCCGGTGCACTGGATCGTGGCCCTCTACGGCGACCAGGTGGTGCCGCTGACCCTGTTCGGCATCGCGGCCGGCCGAAAGACCCGCGGCCACCGGTTCCATCATCCCGGCCCCATCGTTCTGCCCGAGCCCGCGGCCTACGAGGTGCTGCTGGAGACCGAGGGCCGGGTGCTGGCGGATTTCGAGCGCCGGCGCACGGCGGTCAAGGAGCTGGCCGAGGCGGCGGCAAGGGAGGCGGGCGGTCACGCGGTGGTGGATCCGGAGCTGCTGGACGAGGTGACCGCCATGGTGGAATGGCCGGTGCCGGTGGTGGGCGCCTTCGACGAGCGCTTCCTGGAGGTGCCGCCGGAGGTGCTCATCGTCACCATGAAGACCCACCAGAAGTACTTCCACGTGGTGGACGACCGGCGCCGCCTGCTCGCGCGCTTCGTCACCATGAGCAACATCGCCTCGCGGGAGCCGGACCGGGTGCGGGAGGGCAACGAGCGGGTGGTGCGCCCGCGCCTGGCCGATGCCGAGTTCTTCTGGAACCAGGACCGCAAGCGCACCCTGGCCAGCCGGCTGCCGGAGCTGGAGCAGGTGGTGTTCCAGCACAAGCTGGGCTCCATGCTGGACAAGACGCGGCGCATCACGGCCCTGGCCCGGGACCTGGCGGCGGTGACCGGCGCGGACCCGGGGCTGGCGCAGCGGGCGGCGGAGCTGTGCAAGTGCGACCTGCGCACGGAGATGGTGGGCGAGTTCCCGGAGCTGCAGGGCACCATGGGCCGCTACTACGCGGTGCACGACGGCGAGCCCGAGGAGGTGGCCTGCGCCATCGAGGAGCACTACCGGCCCCGCTTCGCCGGCGACGGGCTGCCCGAGACCCCCGCCGGCCGCGCCGTGGCCCTGGCCGACCGCCTGGACACCCTGGCGGGGATCTTCGCCGCCGGCCTGGCCCCCACCGGCGACAAGGACCCCTATGCCCTGCGCCGGGCGGCGCTGGGCGTGGTGCGCATCGTGCTGGAGGCGGGCCTGGACCTGGACCTGCGCCGCTGGCTGGAGACCGCCGCCGCCCTGCAACCGGAAGCCGTGGACGCGGGCGCCCGGGTGGACGAGGTGGCGGACTTCGTGCGCGAGCGGCTGCGCGGGCACCTGCACGAGCAGGGCGTGCGCCCCGACACCTTCGGGGCGGTGGCGGCGGTGGCCCCCCACCGGCCGCTGGACCTGCAGCGCCGGGCACTGGCGGTGGAGTCCTTCCGCCGCCTGCCGGAGGCCGAGGCCCTGGCCGCGGCCAACAAGCGCATCACCAACATCCTGAAGAAGGCCGGCGCCGCGCCCCCCGACCGGGTGGACCCGGCGCGGCTGGAGGAGGACGCCGAGCGGGCGCTGCACGAACGGCTCGCGGCGCTGCGCGGCACGGTGCAAGAGAAGGTGGCGGCGGCCGACTACCTGGGCGCGCTGGAGGCGCTGGCCGGTCTGCGCGGGCCGGTGGATGCCTTCTTCGACCGGGTGATGGTGATGGCGGAGGACCCCGCGCTGCGCGCCAACCGGCTGGCCCTGCTGGCGGCCCTGCGCGAGTTGTTCCTGCAGGTGGCCGACATCTCGCGCCTTCAGATCTGAGAACCGGGCGAGGAAACGGACATGAACCGCGATTCCTACGAAGCGATGCTGGCGGCGGTGCAGGCCTTCCACGACAAGCACGACTTCAAGAACACCGGCGGCGAGGAGCTGGTCTACCGCGTGGCCCTCATGGCCGAGGAGCTGGGCGAGATCGCCGCCTGCGTGACCAAGGGCAAGGACCGGGACAAGCTGGCGGAGGAGTGCGCCGACCTGTTCATCCTGCTCATGGGCACCGCCATCTCCGCCGATTTCGATCTGAAACGGGCCTTCTGGGACAAGATGGAGAAAATCATGCAGCGCGAGGCGAAGATGGTGGACGGGCGGATCCGGGTGTCGGAGTTCCGGGACTGAAGGGGACCGGGG
>JALSIK010000398.1 GCA_026990045.1 Chromatiales bacterium
CCGGCGCGGTCTCGAAGGTGTGATAGGGCGCCGGCGAGGGCACCGTCCACTCCAGGCCCTCGGCCCCTTCCCACACCTTGTCCGTGGCCTTCTCGCCGCCCCGGATCGTCTGGATGACGATGTACAGGAACAGGAGCTGCGAGGCCCCGAACACGAAGCCGCCGATGGACGACCAGAAGTTCCAGTCGGCGAACTGGATCGCATAATCGGGGATGCGCCGCGGCATGCCGGCCAGCCCGAGGAAATGCTGCGGGAAGAACAGCACGTTGACCGAGATCACCGACAGCCAGAAGTGGAGCTTGGCCAGCTTCTCGTTGTACATGTGGCCGGTCCACTTGGGCAGCCAGTAGTACACCCCGCCGATGATGGCGAACAGGGCGCCCGTCACCAGCACGTAGTGGAAGTGGGCCACCACGAAGTAGCTGTCGTGGTACTGGAAGTCGGCCGGGGCCACGCCCAGCATCAGCCCGGTGAAGCCGCCGATGGTGAACAGGAACACGAAGGCCACCGCCCACAGCATCGGTGTCTCGAAGGTCATGGCGCCCTTCCACATGGTGGCGGTCCAGTTGAAGACCTTCACCGCCGTGGGCACCGCGATCATCACCGTGGCGTACATGAAGTAGAGCTCGCCCGCCACCGGCATGCCCACCGTGAACATGTGGTGGGCCCACACGATGAACGACAGGAAGGCGATGGCCGCGGTGGCATAGACCATGGAGCTGTAGCCGAACAGCTTCTTGCGGGCGAAGGTGGGGATGATCTGCGAGACGATTCCGAACGCCGGCAGGATCATGATGTACACCTCGGGATGCCCGAAGAACCAGAAGATGTGCTGGAACAGCACCGGGTCACCGCCGCCGGCGGCGTCGAAGAAGCTGGTGCCGAAGTACTTGTCGGTGAGCATCATGGTCACCGCCCCGGCCAGCACCGGCATCACCGCGATGAGCAGGAAGGCGGTGATGAGCCAGGTCCACACGAACAGGGGCATCTTCATCAGGGTCATGCCCGGCGCCCGCATGTTGAGGATGGTGGCGATGATGTTGATGGAGCCCATGATGGAAGACAGGCCCAGCAAATGTATGGCAAATATGAAGAACGACAAGTGCTGGTACTGGCCCGACAGCGGCTCGTAGAAGGTCCAGCCGAAGGCCGGCCCGTTGCCCGCCATGAAGTCCGGACCCATGAACATGGGCGCCACCAGCAGGGCGGCCGCGAACGGCAGGATCCAGAAGCTCCAGTTGTTCATGCGCGGCAGGGCCATGTCCGGCGCCCCGATCATCATGGGAATGAGCCAGTTGGCCAGGCCCACCGTGGCCGGCATGATGGCGCCGAACACCATGATCAGCCCGTGCATGGTGGTCATCATGTTGAAGAAGTTGGGATTGACCACCTGCATGCCGGGGAACATGAGCTCCGCGCGGATGACCATGGCCATGGCACCGCCGAGCAGCAGCATGATGAAGGAGAACCACAGGTACAGCGTGCCGATGTCCTTGTGGTTGGTGGTAAACAGCCAGCGGGTGATGCCCCTGGGCGGCCCGTGATGCTCGTGTTCGCTCATTGTTGTCACTCCTCCGCGCTGGAATTATTTCTGGATCTCGGACGGCTGAACGGTGTCGCCGGTGTCGTTGCCGAAGGCGTTGCGCTCGTAGGTGATCACCGCCGCCAGTTCGTAGGCCGAAAGCTGCGGGCCGAACGCCTGCATGGCGGTACCCGGCTTGCCGTTCACGACGATATCGATGTGGGCGGCCTTGTCGCCCGTGGCGATCTTGCTGCCGGCGATGGGCGGGAACACCCCGGGCAGGCCCTGGCCGTTGGCCTGGTGGCAGGAAGCGCAGGCCTGGTTGTAGACCTTTTCGCCGTCGGCCATGAGCGTGGCCAGGTCGAAGGTCTGGCCGGCCGCGGCGGCAGCGGCCGCAGCGGCGGCGGCGGCCTCGGACTTCTTCGCCGCGACCCAGTCCCGGTACTCGTTCTCGGCCACCACCTTGACCACGATGGGCATGAAACCGTGGTCCTGGCCGCACAGTTCGGCGCACTGGCCGCGGTAGACGCCGGTCTTCTCGGCCTTGAACCACGACTCGTTGATGAAGCCGGGGATGGCGTCACGCTTGACCCCCAGTTCCGGCACCCACCAGGCATGGATGACGTCGGCGGCGGTGGTGAGAATGCGCACCTTCTTGTTCACCGGCACCACGATGGGGTTGTCCACGTTGAGCAGGTAGTTGGGGACCGTGGCCGGGTCCAGCCCCGACCGGAGCTGGCGCGCCTTCTCGCTGGCCTCGTCCAGCTTGGAGAAGAAGCTGATGCCTTCGTCCAGGTACTCGTACTCCCACTTCCACTGGTAACCCGTGGCCTTGATGGTGAGGTCGGCGTCGCTGGTGTCCTCGATGGCCATGAGGGTGCGCGTGGCCGGCACCGCGATGGCCACCAGGATGACGAAGGGAATGGTGGTCCAGACCACCTCCACCGTGGTGCTCTCGTGGAAGCTCGCCGGGGTGGCCCCCTTGGACTTGCGGTGGTTGATCAGGGAATAAATGATGACGCCGAATACGCCGATGCCGACGATGGTGACGATCCACAGCACCAGCATGTGGAGGTCGTAGATTTCCTCCCCCAGCTCGGTCACCGTGCGGGGCATGTTCAGGACGTCATACCCCGCCCGCGCCGTACCCGGTCCGGCCAGAATCAGCGCAAGCGCATGGCCCAGCAGCCTCGTTGCAGTCTTCGTGGACATACCCTCTTTCCTCTCATTGGTTTGTGTTTTCTTGTAATGTTTGTCGGATCGAAATTCGTATTGTCTGCCCGGCGCGGGCCGAGCGGCACCACGCGCATCAGCCTCCCGCGAGCAGGATTTTCAGCTGCTGCGCCAGGCCCCGGCGTTCCCCTTCGTTGAGGCAGGCTCCCACTTCCACCGTGCGGCCGTGTGACCCCATGACGAGGCGGCTGCGATCGTGGCGGTTCGCCGGCGGCACCAGGCGAACCCGGAGCCAGCCGCGCTGGAAGCAGGTCCGGCGCCCGTCGGCGTGCTGCACCTGCACCTCGTCGGATCCAAAACTGATGATTTCGACCCGGGACCCGCGCAGCGCACAGTAGTAGAGGGCGCCGCCCAGCGCCATGAGCTCGATCCCGGTGAAGGGCGCCACCAGCCACAGTCCCAGCCACGCGAACGAAGCCGCGATGGCCGCCGACACGGCGGCCACGGCATAGAACACGCGAAGCGCCCCGCGCCAGCTCAGCGACCGGTTGGGCCGGATGAATATCCTGCAATGCCCGCCCGGTTCCACGTTGCCCTGCGTCGTCACCACCGTATGGCATCCCGGCACCCCGGAACCAATGATCGCCGCGCATGTTAATGCGGGCCCTGCCGCGCCGCAACAAATTGTGGAAATGGGCACATAAGGTCGAACCCGCCATCGTTTGGTTTGATGCTATACATGCAAACGATGTGGTTATCGTTGTTGTTTTCCTTACCCATCGTGTCAGTACTGACAGCGCAGAACATACCGGAGCGGGACGCCGCTGCCAAGCACCAAATTTGATTGCACACAAACGATGTTGAAATAAACGGCAAGAAGAACCCGAGGCGGACGACCCCCTGCAATACACACATTTGATGTTGAAATGGGGAATGGTGTCGAACCACGGCACCGAGGACACCTCCTGCCAGGGGGGCGGACAACGGGGCGGGAAGGCAGGCGGTCCGGGTTTCCTCAACGGCGATGAGGAAAACGACCGTGCTGCTTTTTCAAAGTGCCGGACCCCGCGCGAAGGCGGCAGGCGGCCACCGCGGTTTGCCGGCGCCTGCCGGGTTCATGCGCGGACACGCTCAGGCGGGCCGCAATTGCCCGGGGAGAGACAACCTTCCCGCGTTCACCGCCACCGGGTCCGCGGGGGCATGGTCCAGGATCCCCAGGCACGGGCCGGGGATCCGCGCCAGGAGGGTTTCGATGTTTTCCGGCCGCCTGGCCATGTCCGGGTCCAGGGTGTTGCCCACCCAGCCCGCCAGGGGCAGGCCCGAGCGCCCGATGGCCTCGGCCGTCAGCAGGGCGTGATTGAGGCAGCCCAGCCGCAGGCCCACCACCAGCACCACCGGCAGGGCGAGACGCACGGCCAGCCCGGCCACCGTGAGTTGCGGGCCCAGCGGGGCATACCAGCCGCCCACGCCTTCCACCATCACCACGTCGGCCCTGCGCGCCAGTGATGCCAGGGCGCGGCCGACGACGTCGGGCTCGATGTCCACGCCCGCGGCCGCGGCCGCGATGTGGGGGGAGACGGGCTCGGCGAACACGTAGGGATTCACCTCGGCATACTCCGCCGCCACGTTCATTTCCTGCATGAGTGCCAGGGCATCGTCGTTGCGCAGGCCCCCGCCGGTGTCCGTAGCGCCGCTGGCCACCGGCTTCATGGCCGCCACCCGCAGCCCGCGGGCGACGGCGGCACGCACCAGCAGGCGGGCAATCACGGTCTTGCCCACCTCGGTGTCGGTGCCGGTGACGAACACGCCGCGCATCTAGTGAATCCCCGCTCCAAATGACACGATTTCCCTCCGCCGCCTGCCCGCAGCCGGCCGTGCAATGAAACGCAGAGGCCGCATGGATGCAGAGGGCGCGGAGCAGACAATCCAAGGGATGTCCGCCCGGCCGCGTGGAAGACCACGGACCCGAAGCGGTAACTGCCGTCCGACAAGCATTGAAGAGAAGTCAGGCGGCCGCCGCACCGGCAGGATCAGACCTCGGGGCTTCGTCATCATCTGCCTGTCTCTCTGCGTCTCCGCGCCCCGGCGCACCCTGCGTCGCCGGCACGGGCAGGAAAATGATCGCCATGTTCGAGGTCCGGTGCAGCCGCTCAGGCCGGCGCCCGCGGATGCCAGGCCACCGGGCGCACGCCCGGCTCCAGCTCCGGGGCGAAGGCGTGGCCGTAGACGATCTCGTGGGTGGCGGGCAGGCGCCCGTCCACCCGGAACTTCTCGTACGCCGCCTCCATGCGGGCCAGGCGGCCGCGGCCGGTGAGACCGGGCGGCCGTCCGCGGTTGACGTTGTGGGCACCCACGGCCTTGAGGTCGTCCATGAGGTCGCGCACGGTGCGGTAGGTCATGGTGATCCACTCGGCGTCGGTGACCGGGTCGACGAAGCCCTGGCGCACCAGGGCATCGCCCACGTCGTGCAGATCGGTGAAGGTGTTGACGTGCACGTGGCCGTCGGCCTCGGCCCAGGCCGCGCGCAGCTCCTTGAGGGTGTCGGGACCGAAGGTGGTGAACAGCAGCAGGCCGCCCGGGCGCAGCACCCGCCGGCATTCCCCCAGCGCGGCATCCAGGTCGTCGCACCACTGCAGGGCCAGGCTGGAGAACACCAGGTCCACGCTGGCATCACGCAGGGGCAGGGCCTGCAGGTCCCCCGCCATCACCCGCAAGCGGCGGCGGCGCCACCAGGGCAGGGCCCGCCGCGCCCGCCGCGCCATGGCCACCGCCAGGTCCAGCCCCAGCAGCCGGGCCCGGGGCCAGCGCCGGTGGAGCGCGGCGAGGGCGAAGCCGGTGCCGCAGCCCGCATCCAGCACGGTGCGCGGCGCAAACCGGATGAGGTCCAGCCGCTCCAGCAGGCGCGTGGCCACTTCCCGCTGCAGGACGGCGGCGGCGTCGTAGCAGGCGGCCGCCCGCTCGAAGGCGCGGCGGGCCGCGGCCCGGTCCAGCCCGGTGCCGGCGGCCCCGTTCATGCGAAGAACCCCTCCAGCAGCGGCGCGCACCGTCCCGGGTGCGACAGGAAGGGCGCATGGCCGGCACCCTCGATGACCTCCACCCGCGCCCGCGGCACCGCCGCCGCCGCGGCCTCCAGCGCCGCCGCCGGCACCAGGGTATCGCGCCCGCCGCCCAGGAACAGGACCGGCATGGACAGCGCCGCCAGCTCCCCGCGCAGGTCGGTGCCCTCCAGCAGCCGCAGGCCGGCGGCGAGCACCGTCGGTGCCGGCTCGGGCCGCGCCGCCAGGGCCGCGCGCAGGGCGCGCAGGGTCTCGCGCCCGCCCTCGGCGCCGCGGCACTGGAGGGCCAGGAAGCGCTGCACGGTGCCGGCGGGGTCCGACTGCAGGGCGGCGGCGAAGTCCGCCAGCAGCTCCGGGGCCACGCCGTGGGGCCAGCCGGGCCGGCGCACGAAGCACGGGGTGCCGGCCACCAGCGCCAGGCGCTCCACGCGCCCGCCCAGGCGCGGGGCCAGGGCCAGCGCCACCAGCCCGCCCAGGGACCAGCCGGCCAGCCGCACCGGTTCCGGCGGCAGCACGGCCTCCACCGCCGCGGCCCAGGCCTCGAGCTCCACCGCCGCCGGCGGACTGAGGCCGTGGCCCGGCAGGTCCACCAGGAGCACCCGGTGACCGCGGGCCAGGTCCTCCGCCACCGGCCCCCACAGGCCGCCGTGCATGGCCCAGCCGTGGAGCAGCACCAGCGGCGGTCCCTGGCCCAGGGTTTTGCAATGGAGCGGGGCGTTCACCGCGCGGCCCCGGAGCAGGTCTCGGCCAGGGCGGCGAGCAGCGCATCCACCTGGGCCTCGCCGTGGGCGGCGGTCAGCGTCACGCGCAAGCGCGCGGTGCCCTCGGGCACCGCGGGCGGACGGATGGCCTGGACCAGGAAACCCCGCTCGCGCAGGGCGGCCGCGGCCGCCAGCGCGGCGTCGCTGCCGCCCAGCAATATGGGCTGGATGGGCGTGGCCGAGGGCGCGGCGGGCAGATCCAGCTCCGCGGCACCGGCCCGGAACCGCGCCACCAGGGCGTGCAGGTGCTCGCGGCGCCCCGGCTCGCGCCGGGCCACGGCCAGCGCCGCCAGGGTGGCCTCGGCCACCGCCGGCGGCAGGGCGGTGGTGTAGACGTAGCTGCGGGCGTGCTGCACCAGGTGCTCGATGAGTTCGGGCGCGCCGGCGACGAAGGCCCCGAAAGTCCCCAGGGCCTTGCCCAGCGTGCCCACCAGCACCGGCACCGCGCCGGTGTCCAGGCCGAAGTGCTCCAGGCTGCCGCGGCCGGTGGCCCCCGTCACGCCCAGGCCGTGGGCGTCGTCAACCATGAGCCAGGCCCCGTGGCGGCGGCAGGCCGCGGCCAGCTCCGACAGCGGGGCCAGGTCGCCGTCCATGGAGAACACCCCGTCCGTGGCCACCAGGGCCCGGCCGGCGGCCGCGGCCAGCCGGGCCTCCAGGTCGGCGGCGTCGGCGTGGCGGTAGCGGAGCAGGCGGGCGCCGGACAGGCGGGCGCCGTCGATGAGGGAGGCGTGGTCCAGGCGGTCCTCGAGCACCGTGTCGCCGCGCCCGGCCAGGGCCGCCACCACCCCCAGGTTGGCCATGTAACCGGTGGAGAACAAAAGCGCCCGCGGCCGGCCGGTGAACTCGGCCAGGGCCTCCTCCAGGCGCCGGTGGGGGGCCAGGTGGCCGCACACCAGGTGCGCGGCGCCGCTGCCCGCCCCCCAGCGCTCCGCCCCCCGGGCCAGGGCGGCGGTCACCTCCGGGTGCGCGGCCAGGCCCAGGTAGTCGTTGCTGCAGAAGTTCACCAGGCGCCGCCCGTCGAGGACCACCTCGGCCCCCTGGGGCGAGTCCAGGCACAGGCGCCGGCGCAGCAGGCCCGCCTCGCGGCGGGCGGCGAGCCCGGCCGCGAGTTCCTGGAGGCGCGCGTCGGCGGGCATGGAGCGGGCGGTCCGGTGCTCAGCAGGCGGTCAGGCCCAGGCGCCGGAACAGGGCCCGGTCGCGCCGCGTGTCGGCATTGGGGGTGGTGAGCAGCTTCTCGCCGTAGAAGATGGAGTTGGCCCCGGCCAGGAAGCACAGGGCCTGCAGCTCGTCGCTCATGCCCTCGCGGCCGGCGGACAGGCGCACGTGGGAGCGCGGCATGAGCACCCGCGCCACGGCCACGGTGCGCACGAACTCGATGGGGTCCAGGTCGCCGGCACCGGCCAGGGGCGTGCCCTCCACCCGCACCAGCAGGTTGATGGGGACGCTCTCCGGATGGGGGTCCTGGTTGGCCAGCTCGCGCAACAGCCCCACCCGGTGCCCGCGGTCCTCGCCCATGCCCAGGATGCCGCCGCAGCAGACCCGGATCCCGGCCGCACGCACGTGCTCCAGGGTGCGCAGGCGGTCGGCGTAGGTGCGGGTGGAGATGATCTCGCCGTAGAACTCCGGCGAGGTGTCCAGGTTGTGGTTGTAGTAGTCCAGCCCCGCCTCGGCCAGGCGCCGGGCCTGGTCGTCGCGCAGCATGCCCAGGGTGAGGCAGGTCTCCAGTCCCAGGGCCTTGACCCGGCGCACCATCTCCGCCACCCGCTCCAGGTCGCGGTCCTTGGGCGAGCGCCAGGCGGCCCCCATGCAGAAACGGCTGGCCCCGCCGTCGCGCGCCTTGCGCGCCGCGGCCACCACCTCCTCCACGTCCATGAGGGGGTGCTCCTCCACCGGGGCCTCGTGGCGCACGCTCTGGGGACAGTAGGCGCAGTCCTCCGGGCAGCGGCCGGTCTTGATGGAGAGCAGCGAGCTCACCTGCACCCGGTTGGGATCGAAGTGCTCGCGGTGCACGCGCTGGGCCCGGAACAGGAGATCGTTGAAGGGCAGCTCGTAGAGGGCGGCGATCTCCTCGTCCCGCCAGTCGTGGCGCAGGGCCGCCCCGCTCACGGCGTGCCCTCCCCGTCCACGGTGACGTCGGTCCAGCGCTCGCGGCGGATGCGCACCAGGTCCCACACCGACCAGGGCACGATGATGAGGGCGCCCACGGCCCAGGTGGCGAGCCACAATCGCACGTCGGTACCGAAGAAGGTGGCCACCACCACCACCGCCCCGGCCACGCCGTAGAGGCGGTGGGCCGCCTGCTGGGTGTAATGCCCCACCCGCGGGTTGGGGTGGTGCCGGTTCATGGCGTAGAGCACCATGGAAGCCCCGAGCCAGAAGATCCCCAGGGGCACGGGCACCGCCATGGCCAGCAGGTTGCCCCAGTTGAACAGGGCCGCCGCCCGGCGGGCGCTGGCGGCGGTCACCACCCGGGGAGCGGCGGAGACGTCGTTTTCGGT
>JALSIK010000399.1 GCA_026990045.1 Chromatiales bacterium
CGCCCGGCTCCCCAGCACCCCGTCCAGCCACCTCCGCCCCGGGGCGTCCACGTCCACTTCCAGCTCCAGCGGCTCGTTGAGGTGCTCGCGGCCATCCAGCCACAGCACGTCCAGGGTCTCGCCGCAGACGCTCACGGTGATGCGGCTGGCGTCGGCAGGCGGGGCGGTGGGGGTGGTCTCGTCCATGGCGGGGCCTCCCTGGTGGCTTGTCTGAGTCTTGTCCGCCGTCCATCCTCTGCAAGCCCGCCGCCAGTTGTCAATTGGGGAGATCCCTAAGTCGTCTAGGGGAAACCCCTAGATCCGGCTCATAAAATGTGATCTGGTTCTCAAAATGAAACATTGGTTCTCGTGGCGGCTTCCTGTCGACAGGCCCTGCCACGTGAAAGCCGTCTGGCGTTATCCTTATGCGCATCATGACCGGTGCGTCCCGCAGTCGCCCCCGCATCCGCCGCCTGCCGCCTCACGTGGCCAACCAGATCGCCGCCGGCGAGGTGGTGGAGCGGCCGGCCTCGGTGGTCAAGGAGCTGGTGGAAAACAGCCTCGACGCCGGGGCCCGCCACGTGGAGGTGGAGGTGGAGCAGGGCGGACTGCGCCGCATCCGGGTGCGCGACGACGGCTGCGGCATCCCGCCCGAGGACCTGCCCCTGGCGGTGGCGCCCCATGCCACCAGCAAGCTCGCCGACGCCGGTGACCTGGCGGCGGTGGCCACCCTGGGCTTCCGCGGCGAGGCCCTGGCCAGCATCGGGGCGGTGGCGCGGCTGGCGATCACCACCCGGACCGAGGGGGAGGACAGCGGCTGGCGGCTGGAGTGCGCGGCGTCGCGCGCCGGCCGGCCGCAGCCGGCGGCCCATCCGGCGGGCACCACGGTGGAGGTGACCGAGCTGTTCCACGAGCTGCCGGCGCGGCGCCGGTTCCTGCGTTCCGCCCGCACCGAGTTTCTCCACCTGGACCAGGCCCTGCGCGCCCTGGCCCTGGCCCGCTTCGACGTGGGCTTCGGCCTGCGTCACAACGGCCGCACCGTGTTCCAGGTGGCGGCGGCGGCCGATCCCGGTGCGCGCCGCCGGCGCCTGGAGCGGCTGTGCGGGCGCCGGTTCGCGGCGCACGCGCGCGAGGTGGATGCGGCCGCTTCCGGGCTGCGCCTGCACGGCTGGGTGGCGGATGGGGGCTACGCCCGCTCCCAGAGCGACCAGCAGTACTTCTTCGTCAACGGCCGGGCGGTGCGCGACCGCCTGGTGAGCCACGCGGTGCGCCTGGCGCTGGAAGAAGGGCTCCCGCCGGGGCGCTACCCGGCCTACGTCCTCCACCTGGAGCTGGACCCGGCCGAGGTGGACGTCAACGTCCATCCCACCAAGCACGAGGTACGCTTCCGCCAGGGCCGCCAGGTGCACGATTTCCTGGAGCAGGCCCTGGTGCGCCACGCCGGCGAGCCGGTGGTCCTGCCGGCCCCGGCGTACCCCCCGGCGGAGCCGGCCCCGCCGCCCCGGGTGAAGGAACCGGCGGTGGAGCGGCCTGCCGGCCTGCGGGTCCTGGGCCAGACCCGGGGATACTATTTGATAGTGGACACGCCGGACGGGCTGGCCTGCGTCCACCTGCCCCGGGCGCTGGCCGCCCTGGCCGCGGCCCGCCTGGAGCGGGAGCTGGCGGCGGGGCGGGTGGCCGCGCGGCCCCTGCTCATGCCGGTGCGGGTGCCGGGCGGGGCGGCGGTGCTCTCGGCCCATGCCGCGGCGCTGGAGGTGCTGGGCCTGGAGTGGCGCGCGGCGGGCCGCGATGGCGAGCTGCGCAGCCTGCCGGTGGCGCTGGGCGAGGTCGAGCCGGCGTCGCTGGTGGAGGCGCTGGCGGCCCTGTCCGGGCCCGCGGCACCGGCGTCCCTGTCGGCGGAGTGGCTGGCGGCGCTGGCCGGCGGCTGCCGCTTTCCCGCCGCCGAGCTGTCCCGGGCCGAGCAGGAGGCCCTGCTGGCCGCCCTGGACCGCCACGGACTCGCCGGGCCGGCCAACCCCGGCTGGCACCTGTGGCCGTGGCCCGGCACCTGAGGCAGGGGGCCGTGGACAGGGGAGCTTCCACCCGGGGCCGGCCGCCGGCCGTCTTTCTCATGGGACCCACCGCCTCCGGCAAGACCGAGCTGGCGGTGGCCCTGGCCCGGGCCCTGCCGGTGGAGATCATCAGCGTGGACTCGGCCATGGTCTACCGGGGCATGGACATCGGCACCGCCAAGCCCGGGCCCGGGGTGCTGGCCGAGGCGCCGCACCGGCTCATCGACATCGCCGATCCCGCCGAGGCCTATTCCGCCGCCCGCTTCCGGGACGACGCCCTGCGCGAGATGGCGGAGATCGCCGCCGCCGGCCGCGTACCGCTGCTGGTGGGCGGCACCATGCTCTACTTCCGGGCCCTGGAGCGCGGCCTGGCGCCCATGCCGTCCGCGGACCCGGCCCTGCGCCGGCGCCTGGCGGCGGAACTGGCGCGCGAGGGCGGGGCGGCGCTCCACGCCCGCCTGGCCCGGGTGGACCCGGCGGCCGCCGCCCGCATCCATCCCAACGATCCCCAGCGGCTGTTGCGGGCGCTGGAGGTGTACGAGCTCACCGGCCGGCCCCTGTCCCGGTGGCAGGCGGCAGGCGGCGGGGAACCCCTGCCTTACACGGTCATCAAACTGGTGGTGGCGCCGTCGGAGCGGGAGGTTCTGCGGGAGCGCATCGCCGCGCGCTTTGCGGCCATGCTCGCTGCCGGCTTCGAGGAGGAAGTGGCGCGGCTGCGGGCGCGGGGCGACCTGTCGCCGGACGTGCCCAGCATGCGGGCGGTGGGCTATCGCCAGATGTGGGCCTACCTGGAGGGCAGGCTGGACCGCGCGGCCATGGAGGAACGGGCGGTGTCCGCCACCCGCCAGCTGGCCAAGCGGCAGTTCACCTGGCTGCGGGGCGAGGCGGGGGCGCACTGGTTCGACGCCCTGGCGCCGGACGTGGCGGCGCGGCTGCTGGACCATCTTGCCCGCGAGCCCGTCCTGCGGCGCAATTCCCTGTGCTAGACTTGGTGGAAGGCGGCCTGGTGAAGATTTGTACAGAAGGTTTTGGTGTTGTCAGCAGGTGTCGGGGCACCCGCAGGCCAGGCCGTGGGCGTTCCGCCATGCAATTATAACCATAAGGAGATAATAACCATGAGCAAAGGGCAGGCATTGCAGGACCCGTTTCTCAACCAGCTGCGCAAGGAGCGCATTCCCGTTTCGATCTTCCTGGTCAACGGCATCAAGCTGCAGGGCCAGATCGAGTCTTTCGACCAGTTCGTCGTCTTGCTGCGCAACAGTGTCAGCCAGATGGTGTACAAGCATGCCATTTCCACCGTGGTGCCGTCGCGCAACGTGCGGCTGCCCATGGCCCACCAGGATGACAGCTCGCCGGGCAATGCATGATTCACACAGGCGGCCGCCGTGCCGCACGGGGCGTTGAGGTTGTTTGAACGTCCGCAAGGCGGCGAACGCGCGGTTCTCGTGCACATCGCCTTCGATTCCCGGGAACACGGCGAGAACCTGCAGGAGTTCCAGGAGCTGGTGCGGTCGGCCGGGGCCGAGGCGGTGGCCACGGTCACCGGCCGCATGCGCGTGCCCGAGCCCAAGTACTTCGTGGGCAGCGGCAAGGCCGAGGCCATCCGTGACGCGGTGGCGGCCGAAGGCGCCGAGCTGGTGCTGTTCAACCACGGCCTGTCACCGGCCCAGGAACGCAACCTGGAGCGCCTGCTCCGGTGCCGGGTGCTGGACCGCACCGGGCTGATCCTGGACATCTTCGCCCAGCGCGCCCGCACCCACGAGGGCAAGCTGCAGGTGGAGCTGGCCCAGCTCCAGCACCTGTCCACCCGCCTGGTGCGGGGCTGGACCCACCTGGAGCGGCAGAAGGGCGGCATCGGCCTGCGCGGTCCCGGCGAAACCCAGCTGGAGACCGACCGCCGGCTGCTGGGCGAGCGCATCAAGCAGATCCACCGGCGCCTGGCCCGCGTCCGGCGCCAGCGTAACCAGGGCCGCCGCGGCCGCCGCCGGGCCGAGCTGCCCACGGTGTCGCTGGTGGGTTATACCAACGCCGGCAAGTCCACCCTGTTCAACCTGCTCACGGGGGCCGGCGTCTTCGCCGAGGACCAGCTCTTCGCCACCCTCGATCCCACCCTGCGCCGCGTGGAGCTGGGTGAAGGCCGGGCTGCCATCCTGGCCGACACCGTGGGCTTCATCCGCCACCTGCCCCACGACCTGGTGGCGGCCTTCCGCTCCACGCTGGAGGAGACCCGCGAGGCGGACCTGCTGCTGCACGTGGTGGATGCCGCCGGCGAGCGGCGCGAGGCCACGGTGGGCGCGGTCAACGGCGTGCTGGCCGAGATCGGCGCCCAGGACATCCCCCAGCTCCAGGTCTACAACAAGATCGACCTCCTGCCGGGGTTCGCGCCCCGCATCGACCGCGATGCGCAGGGCCGCCCGTGGCGGGTGTGGATGTCCTCGCGCACCGGCGCCGGTCGCGACCTGCTGCTGGCCGCCATCGCCGAGTGCCTGCCGGTGGAACGGGTGCGCGAGCGCCTGTGCCTGCCGCCGGCGGCGGCCCGCCTGCGTGCCCGGCTCTACGCCCTGGGCGGGGTCTGTGCCGAGCGCGTTCACGACGACGGTGCCCTGGAAGTGGAGGTGGACCTGGCCCGGGCCGACTGGGACGCCCTGTGCAAGCACGAAGGTCTGGACACCTACCGCATGGAGGCCCCGCGCCTTGCGGCGGGTGCAGAAGCTCCCTAGAATCACCACTTCGGCGCCGGCGCGCCTCACCCATATTCGACGCATCCCAGCGCATTCTTGAAGGAGAGACCATGGCCTGGAACGAACCGGGAGGCTCCGGCGGGCGCGACCCCTGGGGCCAGCGCGGCGGCGGCGACGGCCCCCCTGACCTGGACGAAGTCCTGCGCAAGCTGCAGGACAGGGTGACCGGGATCTTCGGCGGGCGCCGCCGGGGCGGCGAGGGCCGGTCCGGCGGGGGCGGTGGGTTCGTCGCCGGCCTGGTCGCCGGGGTGATCCTGATCATCTGGGCCCTGTCCGGCATCTACATCGTCAAGGAAGGCCAGCAGGGCGTGGAGCTCCAGTTCGGCGCCTTCTATCAGATCACGGACCCGGGTTTTCACTGGTACCCGCCGCTCATCCGCAAGGTGGTTGTGGAGGACGTGGCCCGCATCCGCACCCTCCAGGTGACCGAGGACACGCGCGATTCCCTCATGCTCACCCGTGACCAGAACGTGGTGGACCTGGCCTTCGTGGTGCAGTACCACGTGCAGGACGTGAAGAAGTTCCTGTTCGCCGCCCGCAATCCCGAGGAGAGCTTGGCCCATGCCACCAAGAGCGCGGTGCGCGAGCTGGCCGGCAACCACGACATGGAATACATCACCACCGAGGGCCGGGCCGAGTTCGCGCGCAGGGCCATGGAGCGCATCCAGGAGATCGTGGACAACTACGGCACCGGCCTGCTGGTCACGAGCTTCAACCTGCAGAAGGCCCAGCCGCCGCGGCCCGTGATCCCGGCCTACGACGACGTGGTGGCGGCCAACGAGGACCGCCAGCGCTACATCAACGAGGCCGAGGCCTACCGCAACAAGATCCTGCCCGAGGCCCGGGGCCAGGCCCGGCGCATCATCGAGGAGGCCGAGGCCTACAAGCAGGAAGTCACCTCGCGCGCCGAGGGTGAGGCGCGGCGCTTTCTCAGCATCCTGCGCGAGTACGAGCGGGCACCCAAGGTCACCCGCGAGCGCCTCTACCTGGAGACGCTGGAAGACATCCTGGCGCGGGCCAACAAGATCATGGTGGACGTGGACGGCGACAACCTGCTCTACCTGCCGCTGGATCGCATGACGGGGAGTGGGGCCCCGCGCAGCAGCCGCGACGAAGTGCTGCCGCCGCCGCCGGCGCCGCTCACCTCGCAGGGCAGCGGTAACACGGGCAGCGACGCCCGCGACCGCTTCCGCGAACGCCGCCGCACCCGGGAGGTCCGCTGATGAACGCCCGTTCCACCACCCTCGTCGTCGTCCTGGCCCTGCTGGGCCTGGTGGCCTACAGCTCGGTGTTCGTGGTCAACGAGTGGGAGAGCGCCATCCGCTTCGCGGTGGGCAAGTTCGACCGCTCCGACTACAAGCCCGGGATCCACTGGAAGGTGCCGCTGTATCACCAGGTGCGCAAGTTCGACCGCCGCATCCTCACCTACGACGCCCCGGAGCAGCGTTACCTGACCAAGGACCGCACGCCGCTCATCGTGGACTACTACGTCAAGTGGCGCATCAGCGACGTGGAGAAGTTCTTCACCACCATGCGGGGCTCCGAGGCCGCCGCGGTCAACCGCTTCAACGCCATCGTCAACAAGGGCCTGCTGGATGCCTTCGGCCGCCGCACCGAGTGGGAGGTGATCTCCAAGGACCGGGCCGAGGTCATGCGCAACATCACCCTCAAGGCGCGCGAGCAGGTGAGTGACTTCGGGATCGAGATCGTGGACGTGCGCACCAAGCTCATCGAGCTGCCCAAGGAGACCTTCGAGAAGATCTACCAGCGCATGCGCTCCGATCGCCTCAAGGAGGCCAACGAGCGCCGGGCCCAGGGCCGCGGCGAGGCCGAGCGCATCCGCGCCGAGGCGGACAAGGAGCGCAAGATCATGCTGGCCGAGGCCTACCGCGAGTCGCAGCAGTTGCGCGGCCAGGGCGACGCCAAGGCCGCCGAGATCTACGCCAAGGCCTTCCGCCGCAACCCGGAGTTCTACGCCTTCTACCGCAGCCTCGAGGCCTACCGCCGCTCCTTCGAGCGCGAGGGCGATGTCCTGGTGCTGGAGCCCGACTCGGACTTCTTCAAGTACTTCAACCGGGTGGCGCCCGGCCGGGGCCGCTGACCGCGGCCATGTGGCAGGACATCGGCGTGGCGGTCGGGCTGGTGCTGGTCATCGAGGGTCTCCTGCCCGCCCTGAGTCCCGCCACCTACCGCCGGGCGGCCGCGGTCCTGGCGCAGATGCCGGACGGCGCGCTGCGCCGCGGCGGCCTGCTGGCCATGGCCGCCGGCGCGGTGCTGGTGTACCTGGCCACCTGAGGCCGCTGGGTCCCGCGTATCCCCGGAGCCCGAGATGGTGGACCTGATCGATCGCTGGCTGCTGCCCGAGGGCATCGAGGAGGTGCTGCCGCCCGAGGCGCGGCGCCTGGAGTGCCTGCGCCGACGCCTGCTGGACCTCTACGACCGCTGGGGCTACGAGCTGGTGATGCCGCCGCTCATCGAGTACCTGGAGTCCCTGCTCACCGGCACCGGCAACGATCTCGACCTGCAGACCTTCAAGCTCACCGACCAGCTCACCGGCCGGCTCATGGGCGTGCGCGCCGACATGACGCCGCAGGTGGCCCGCATCGACGCCCACCAGCTCCGGCGCGAGGTGCCCACCCGCCTGTGCTACATGGGCACCGTCCTCCACACCCGGCCCGACGGCTTCGCCGGCTCCCGCAGCCCGCTCCAGGTGGGGCTGGAGCTCTACGGCCATCCCGGCGTCGAGGCCGACCTGGAAGTGCTCACCCTCATGGTGGAGAGCCTCCGCGAGACCGGCCTCACCGAGCCCTACCTGGACCTCGGGCACGTGGGCGTGTACCGGGCGCTGGCACGGGAGGCCGGCCTGGATGCGCGCCGGGAGGAGGCCCTCTACGATGTGCTCCAGCGCAAGGCCGTGCCCGAGCTGGAGGCGTTGTTCGGGGAATGGAAGCTGGCCGGTCCGCTGGCGGACGCCCTGCGCGCGCTGGTGGATCTCAACGGCGGGGCCGAGGTGATGGACGAGGCACGCCGGCGGCTCGCCGCCGGCGGCGACACCGTGATGGCGGCGCTGGACCAGCTCCAGCGGCTGGCGGAAAGCGCGGCGGCACGGCTGGGCACCGAGGTGCACTTCGACCTGGCCGAGCTGCGCGGCTACAACTACCAC
>JALSIK010000400.1 GCA_026990045.1 Chromatiales bacterium
CGGCTCCACCCGCGGATCGGCATGGACCTTGTCGTTGAAGCGGCGGATGGCGCGGGTGTCGGCGTCGTCCACCGCCGGGTCGGCCACGGCGCCGTCCCACAGGGTGTTGTCCACCGCGATGAGCCCGCCGGGGCGGACCAGGTCCAGGCACGCCTCGTAGTAGGCGTCGTAGCCGGTCTTGTCGGCATCGATGAAGGCGAAATCGAAGGTGCCGGCCGCCCCCTCGCGCAGCAACCGGTGCAGCGTCTCCCGCGCCGGGCCCAGGTGCAGGGTGATGCGCCGGGCCAGTCCCGCGGCCTGCCAGTGGCGCCGGGCCACGTCGGTCCACTCGCGGCTGATGTCGCAGGTGACCACCTCGCCGTCCGCGGGCAGGGCACCGGCCAGCCACAGCGTGCTGTAGCCGGTGTAGGTGCCGATCTCCAGCACCCGCCGCGCCCCCATGAGCCGCAGCAGCAGGGCCATGAACTGTCCCTGTTCCGGCGCGATCTGCATCACGGCACCCTCCATGCCGGCGGTCTCCTCGCGCAGCCGGGCCAGCGCCGGCGGCTCGCGCAGGGAATGCGCCTGCAGGTAGGCGTAGAGCTCCGGGGTCAGGCTGAGGGTGCGGTTGGACATGGCGGCGACCAATATATATGGCGGCGGTGCCCGGGGCCAGGGCGGCTTGACCTGCATCAAGGGCGGGCGCGGCAGTGCTTGAACTTTCGTTCGCCAGCCCCCACGCTCTCAGGCGAGCCATGATGCTGGTGCTGGCAGGCTGTTGAAAAACAGCCTGATGAGGCGGGGCAGGGATGCCCCGCCCGCAAATCGAGCGCGCCAGCGCGTGGATATCGGCGTAGCCGAACCCGGACCTGCGCCGGGTTCGGCGCGTTGAAAAAGGCCAGGACGGCCTTTTTCAACATCCTGCTAGGGGAGTGGAGGAAATGAGTCTGCGCAAACTCGAGAAGAACGAGTGGGAGACCTACTTCGACAACGTCTCGCGTCACCTGAAGGCGGCCACCGCCGAGATCGAGGTGGCGGGGCTGAATCTCGGCGACCAGGTGGAAGCGGAGTGGGTGCCCTTGGTGGGCATCGCCTACGATCCCAAGGACGACCTGGTGGAGGTGGCCACGGAGACGGTGGACCACCTGGTGCGCCACCCCAGCGCCATCTACGTGGATGACGGGACCGGGGGGCTGCACAGCGTGGAGATCACCGACGACGAGGGCAACCAGCACATCGTCCGCCTCAAGGCGCCGCTGGCCCTGCCCGAACCCTGACGCGCGTGGCGGGCGATCTGCAATGCTGGCGTTGCGGCGCGGCTCTCGATGCCGTGCCGCGGCCCTTTGCACGCCTGGCCCAGTGTCCGGCCTGCGGTGCCGAGCTGCATGTCTGCCGCATGTGCCGCTTCTTCAACCCCCGTTACAGCGATCGCTGCGACGAGCCCGCGGTCGAGCCCCCGCGGGATCCCGAGCGAGCCAACTTCTGCGACTGGTTCAAGCCCGCCCCCGGTGCCTGGCGCGGCGGTGACGACGCAGCCGCGGCCCGGGCCCGCCTGGCGGCGCTGTTCGGCGAGGCACCGGCCGGCGATGCCCAGCCGCCACCGGACCCGCAGGAGGAAGCCCGCCGCCGCCTCGAGGCGCTGTTCCGCCAGGACGATGAAAAAGGAAACGACTGAACCCGTCTGTCCCCTGCCGGCGGCCCCCGATGAATCGGGCATCGAGACCGTCACCCTGCACCCCCATCCCCCGCCCGCGGACTACCGGGAGGCCATGGCGCTGGCCCGGGCCGAGGCCGGGCGGCGGCTGGGGGACGCCATGCTGCTGTCGTGGTACGATGGCGACCGCGATTTCGAGTCGCCCCGGCATGCCGGTGAATGCCACCTGGACAGCGCGGTGCCCGGCTACGTGGACTATGCCGTCCATCACGGCGCGACCCTGAAGGTGGACGTGGACGGCGGCCGGTTCGTGTTTTACTTCATGCCGGTGGACCTGTAGCACCCGACCCGGAAGCTTTCCCATGACCGATCCCAGCCGGGAAGACGATCCCCTGGCCCTGTTCCGGAGCTGGTACGAGGCGGCGGCCGGTGCGGAGATCGACAAGCCTAACGCCATGACCCTGGCCACCGTGGGGCTGGACGACCGGCCCAAGGCGCGCATCGTGCTTCTGAGCTCGTTCGACGAGCGGGGGCTGGTGTTCCACACCAACTACCTCAGTGCCAAGGGCCGCGAGCTGGAGCGCGTGCCCTGGGCGGCGCTGGTGTTCTGGTGGGATCCCCTGGGCTGGCAGGTGCGCGTGGAGGGCCGGGTGGAGAAGACCTCGGGCGAGGAGTCCGATGCCTATTTCGCCGGCCGTCCCCGGGGCAGCCAGATCGGGGCCTGGGCCTCGGCCCAGAGCGAGGTCTTGGACGGGCGCGCCACCCTGGAGGCGGCGGTGGAGGAGTACGCGCGCCGCTTCGCCGGCGCGCCGGTGCCGCGGCCGCCGCACTGGGGCGGGTACCGCGTGGTGCCGGAGCGGTGGGAGTTCTGGATCGCGCGCGCGGACCGGCTGCACGATCGGTTCGCCTACGACCGGCACGACAGCGGCGGCTGGTGCCGCCGCCGCCTCGCGCCCTGAGGCTCAGGCCGCCTGCGCGGCGGTGCGGGTGAAGACGTACTCGTCTCCCTGGCGGGTGACCTTGACTGCGGCCCGCGTGGCCGTCACTTCCTGGCCGTCGTCGATGGCGAGCTGTTCGCCGGCCACCGTGACCAGGCCCTCGCGGGTCACCCCGCAGTGGATGATGCCCAGCTTGCCGTGCTGCTTGGGCTTGAGGGTGAGGGTGTCGGCATTGTCGGTCATGTCCTGCACCTCCTCGGAATGAGCGGTTTAATGGACAACCGCGCCAGCATATGGGGGCGCCGGCGCCCGGTTCAACACCGCGGTTCGTGAGGCCATTGCCGCGTCAGCGCCGCGCACGGCGGCGCACGGCCTGTCCCAGCTCCCCGTCCAGGCGCAGCTCGCCGGTGGCCTCGTCCAGCGGCGGGTAGGGCAGGCCCTGCTCGCGGCAGTGGCGGGCGATGCGCGGCCAGGCCCACTGGAACAGCAGCCGCTGCCGGGTGCCGGGATCCAGGCGCGGCGTGTCGTACAACCCCGCCGCTTCGCGCTGGCGCAGGGCCTCGTACAGCAGCAGCGCCGCGCATACCGAGACGTTGAGCGACTCCACCATGCCGTGCATGGGCACCACCACGGTGTGGTCGGCGGCGGCCAGGGCCGCCGCCGACAGCCCCTCCAGCTCCGCGCCCAGGACGAAGGCGGTGGGCCGGGTGTAGTCCAGCTCGCGAAAGTCGCGCGCGCCGGCGTCGGGGTGCGCGGCGACGAGCTGGAACCCCCGCTCATGGAGACGGGCCGCCGCCTGCTCCAGGGAGGCGTGGCGCACCAGCTCCACCCAGCGCAGGCTGCCGGCGGCCGACTTGGGCCGCTGCAGGGCCAGTCCCCGGGGGGCGGCCACGTGGGCCTGGAGCACGCCGGCGGCGTCGGCGCTGCGCAGGATGGCGGCCAGGTTGTGGGGCTTGTGCACGTTGTCCAGGAGCACGGTGAGATCGGGCTGGCGCCGGTCCAGCACCGCCTTGAGGCGGGCGAAACGCTCCGGCGTCATGCGCCTGCCTCCGCCGCCTGCTCCTGCCACCAGCCGGGCAGGCGGGCGATGGAGTCGAGCTGGGCGCAGGGCGTGATGCCCAGCTCCAGGTCGGCCGGGCGGAACTTGCCGGTGTGGACCAGCACGCCGCGGATGCCCGCCGCCTGGGCCGCGGCCACGTCGCCGCGGATGTCGTCGCCCACCATCACCACCGTGTCCGCGGGCCGGCCCAGGCGTTCCACCGCGGCCCGGAAGAACTCCGCCGCCGGCTTGCCGGTGACCACGGCCTCCACCCCGGCGGCGTACTCCAGGGCCCGCACGTAGGGCCCCACGTCCAGGCGCAGGCCGTCGCCGACCTTCCAGTAGCGGGTCAGGCCCAGGGCCACCAGCCGGGGCCGGCGTTCCTGCATGAGCAGGCGAAAGGCGCGGTTGAGGGTCCAGAAATCCCAGCCCGGGCCCAGGTCGCCCACCACCACCGCGCTCACGTCCGCGGTCTCGTCACCGGCCAGGGGCACGCCGGCGAAATCGGCCCGGGTGGCTTCGGGCACGAACAGGGCCACCGGCCCCGGGGCATGGCGCCGGATCCAGTCCGCCGCCGCCACCGGCGGCGTGAGGAGGTCATGGGCCCGGGCCGGGATGCCCAGGGCCTCCAGCCGGGCCACCAGGGCCGAGCGCGGCCGCGAAGAGGTGTTGGTGAGAAACAGCAGGGGGATCCCCTGCTCCCGCAGCCAGCGTACCGCCTCGGGCGCGCCGGGCACCACGGCGTCGCCCTCGTAGAGCACGCCGTCCATGTCCAGCAGCACCGCCGCCGGGGCCGGATGAAGGGGGGTCATGCAGTGAAACCCGCCTGTGTGGGAAACGACAGGGGGAAAGCATATGGAGCCGCGCGCCGCCGGGCAAGGCGGGCGCGGGGGTGGCGGCCGGGGCCCCGGCGGGGCCTCAGCTCACGAACAGATCGGGGTCGGTGCCCATCTGCTGGTAATGCTTCACCAGCAGCACGATGCCGCCGGCCACCAGGGCGACGCCGGCCCCCAGCGCGACGGGGGAGAGCACGAAGGCCGCCAGCATGATCCCGGCGGTGATGGCCGCCATGGCCAGGTACTGGAACACGGGGCGCGCGAGCATCTCACGTCTCCTTATACTCTTGATGAAATGTGAACCAGTTCACATTTCCATGAATAACATATAGGCGGCCCACCAACGCCTGTCAAGCGACGGCTTTCGTGAAATCAATGGCTTGCAATGGGAAACCGGGTGGACGGGGCAGGGCCGACCCTGTGTATACTTGTCACGATTTCCGGGTCCGGCACTCTGAAAAAGGGGGCCGGCAACATGGCTGAACGATTGAGGAGGTGAGTTCAATGGCAGGTGTCTACATCAACCGTGCGGATCCGCTGCTGCGCCGGGCGTCCGACAAGGGCTACCGCATCGGCTGGAAGCACAAGTACAATTTCGAGCGGGGCCATTTCGACGAGGAAATGACCTACGGCGAGGCCAAGAAGAAGGCCGAGGAGCTCCAGGCCAAGGAGCCGGACAAGGTCTTCTGGCCCGAGATGATCATGGATCCCAAGTTCGAGATGTAACGGGCGCGCCAGCGCACACCGGAGCGGGGCGGGCGCCGGCGGGCGCCCGCCCCGTTTCGTTTCCGGCTCAACCACGGGACAGGCCATGGCTGCAGGCAAGGACAAGACCGAGATCTACGTCAGCGTGGACATCGAGGCCGACGGGCCCATCCCCGGACCCCATTCCATGCTGAGCCTGGGGGCCGTGGCCTACGAGGCCGGCGGGCGCGTGGCGGGGGAATACAGCGCCAACCTGGAGACCCTGCCCGGGGCCCAGGCCCATCCCGACATGGCCGCCTGGTGGGCCGGCTTCCCCGAGGCCTGGGTGGCGGCGCGCCGGGATCCCCGGCCGCCGGAAGAGGTCATGACCGAGTTCGCCGACTGGCTGGAGGCGTTGCCCGGGGTGCCCATCTTCGTCGCCTGGCCGGCCACCTGGGACTTCATGTGGGTGTACTGGTACCTGGTGCGCTTCACCGGCCGACGGCCCTTCTCGGAGCACGGCATCGACATGCGCTCCTACGCCATGGGCATGCGCCGGCGGCCCTTCCTGCGCTGCGGCAAGAACTACCTGCCCCGCCGCTGGTTTTCCAGCCAGGCCCACACCCACGTGGCCCTGGACGACGCCCGCGAGCAGGGCGAGCTGTTCATGAACATGCTGCGGGAGAACATGGCGGGGGAGGACTGAGGGCGCCGGCGTGAGCACCTCGCCCGCCGCCGCCTTGTACGCCGGCCTGCGCCGGGCCGCGCAGGCCGCCGGCCACCGCCGCCTGCTGGTGCTGGCCGGAAGTGCCCGCTGGACGCGGGCCCGCGCCCGCGCCATCCACCGCGCGGCCGGCGGCGGCCTGTGGGTGGGCACGCCCGCGCCGGCGGGCATCGAGGGCCTGCCCGCGGCCAGGGTGCCCGGCCTGCTGGGCAGCGAGACGGATCTGCTGGTCTACGACGCCCGCGCGGGCCTGGATGCCAACGCCCTGGGCGCGGCCAGCGGGCTGGTGCGCGGCGGCGGCGTCATGGTGCTGCTGGTCCCCCCTCTCGAGGAGTGGCCGGATTTCCCCGATCCCCAGCGCGCCCGCATCACCGTCTGGCCCCATCCCCCGGCGGCCGTGGGCGGGCGCTTCATCCACCGGCTGGCGGCGCTGCTGGCCGCCGGCGGCGACGTGACCCTGTGGCGCGAGGGTCGGGACCCGCCGGTCCTCCCGGACCCGCCGGCCGCCGCCCCGTCCCCGGAACCCGCTCCCGCCCCCTTCGCCACCGCCGACCAGCAGCGGGCGGTGGAGGCGGTGGAGCGCGTGATCACGGGCCAGCGCCGGCGCCCGGTGGTGCTGCTGGCCCACCGCGGGCGGGGCAAGTCGGCGGCCCTGGGCCTCGCCGCGGCCCGCCTGCTGGCGTCCGGGCGCGTGGGCCGGGTGGCGGTCACCGGCCCCCACCTGCAGGCGGTGGCCGCGGTGCTGCGCCACGCCGCCGGGCTCCTGCCCGGGGCCCGGGCCTCGCGCACCCGGGTGACCTGCGACGC
>JALSIK010000401.1 GCA_026990045.1 Chromatiales bacterium
CGCAGGGGAGATCTTCTTCGTCGCGCCCGATGCCCTCGCCGCCGGGGAGGCCGACGCCGACCTGGTGCTGGTGGACGAGGCCGCCGCCATCGCCACCCCCCTGCTGCAGGCGCTGGTGACGCGCTTCCCGCGGCTGGCCTTCGCCACCACGGTCCACGGCTACGAGGGCACGGGCCGCGGCTTTGCCGTGCGCTTCTTCGGCTACCTCGACACCCACACCCGAGGCTGGCGCCGCCTGACCCTGGAGGCCCCGGTGCGCTGGGCCCCGGGCGATCCCCTGGAACACTTCGTGTTCCGCGCCCTGCTGCTGGACGCCGAGCCGGCACCCGACGGCGAGGTGGCGGCCCGGCCGGTGACGGACTGGCAACTTCGCCCGCTGGACCGCGATGTCCTGGCCGCGGACGAGGCCCTGCTGGGCCAGCTCTTCGGGCTCCTGGTGCTGGCCCATTACCGCACCCGGCCGGCGGACCTGCGCCACCTGCTGGACGGCCCCAACATCGAGGTGTTCGCCGCCCTGGCGGACGGACTGGTGGGGGCCACCGCCCTGGCCGCCCGCGAAGGGGGCTTCGGGCCCGCCGCGGCGCGCGCCATCGCCGCCGGCCGGCGCCGCCCCCACGGGCACCTGGTGCCCGAGTCCCTGGCCGCCCACCTGGGGCTGGCCCGGGCGCCGCGCCTGGCCGGCTGGCGCATCCTGCGCATCGCGGTGCACCCGGCACAGCGCCGCCGCGGTCTCGGCTCGGCTCTGGTGGAGCGGGTGGTGGCGGCCGCCGCCGCGGCCGGGGCCGACTACGCGGGGGTGGCCTTCGCCCTGGATCCCGGCCTGCTGGAGTTCTGGCGCGGGTGCGGCTTCGTGCCGGTGCGGGTGAGCGTGCGCCGGGGCGCCGCCAGCGGCGCCCATTCGGCCCTCATGCTGCGCCCGCTCACCGCTGCGGGCGAGGCCCTGGCCGCCGCCGCCCGGGGGCGCTTCGCCGCCCAGTTCTATCACCAGCTCGCCGATCCCTTGTGCGACCTGCCGGTGGAGGAGGTGCCGGTCCTGGGCGCGGGCCTGGTCCCGCGCGAGGCCCGGGCCCAGGCGGGCGAGCGCCGGGAGCTGGCGGCCTTTGCCGCCGGGGCGCGCATCCACGAGGCCTGCCTGGGCGAGCTGTGGCGCCTGGCCTGCCGGGCGGTGGGCGGGGACCGGCTGGGGCGGCTGCAACCCGCCGCCGCCCGGGCCCTGGTGATGCGGGCGCTTCAGCGCCGGGACTGGGACGAGGTGGCCGCGGCCTGCGGCTGCCGGGGCCGGGCGCAGGTCCTGGCGCTCCTACGCCGGGCGGTGGCCGTGCTGCTGGAGGCGGAGGGCCGGGCCATCAGGGGCAGCGGCGCAGGGTCAGCGCCAGGGCCTCGGCCATGAGCGCCACCCCCGGCAGGTACAGGCCCCAGGCAAAGGCATCGGGGGTGAAGCCGGCGAAGGCGGCCTCGCCCCCGGGCAGCAGGGGCCAGGCCGGGGCCAGGAACGCCGCCAGCGCCAGCCCGCAGCCCACCAGGAACAGGAGCAGCCGGTTGCGCGTCCAGCGTGGCGGCACGTCCCGCCACAGCACCCACCCGCCCCAGGCGGTGAACAGGAGGGCGATGGCCGCCGGCGTCAGCCACGGCCCGAACCAGGGCCAGGGAATGAGAAACAGGACGTCCCATTCGCCCCAGGTCACGGGCCAGCCGAGGAATACCTTGAGCCAGGCGTAGTAGAACAGGTCCCACAGGCCGAAGGCGAAGACGAAGCCGGCGAACCAGCGCGCCCCCGTGCCTGCCAGGCGCGCCGCCGCCACCAGCATGATCACCGTGGCCAGCTCGCGCGCCAGCTCCAGCACCAGGTCGTCGCGGCGCATGAGGGCGAGGGGAAAGATGCGCAGCGGGTCCTCGGGATAGTAGAGGTGGCGCAGGTGCACCACCAGGGCTGCCTCCACCAGGGCCATGGCGGCGGCGAACAGGGCCAGCCAGAGAACGAGGGTGCGCGGTTTCAAAAGGTTTGACCCAGCTCAACTCCCGGTCGGGGGCGGTTGCTATGCTTGGAGTGGAGTGAAGAGGATAACCACGGCCGGTGGCCGGCGACAACAGCGACGCACGAGGAGTGCCAGCATGAGCCAACGACACAATCCGCCCTTCGTGGGGGCGCCGGACCCGGAGCTGCGCAACTCGCCGGTGGTGGAGGACACCGAC
>JALSIK010000402.1 GCA_026990045.1 Chromatiales bacterium
TGACCGGCAAGCCGTTCCGGTTCATGAAGATCTACATGTTCTGCAACCCGCTGACGGCGGCGAAGATGGTGGACTACGACGACGCCTTCTCCGCCTACCTGCCCTGCCGCATCGCGTTGATCGAAGACAAGCAGGGCCGGCTGTGGCTCTATACCCTCAACATGGACCTCATGATCCACGGCGGGCGGCCGCTGCCGCCGGAGCTGGCCAAGGAAGCCAGGCGCGTGAAGAAGGTGATCACCGAGATCATGCGCCGTGCCGCCGCCGGGGAGTTCTGAACCGGACCGACCGCCGTGCAGTAACGGCCCCCGGCCGCGAAAGCGCGCTCGGCCCTTGCCCCCGGCGCCGGGGGCGACTCAGCGGTAGAGGAAGAACTCCATCTGGGTCCCGGCCAGCTCGATGACGTCGTGGTCCTTGAGCGGGGTGCGCTCGAGGCCGATGGAGTTGCCGTTGACCATGGGCAGGTCGGAGGCCCGGCGCAGCTTGTTGCTCTTGAGGCCGGCGATGCTGTAGCCGTCGTTGTCGCGGGTGATGACCGCCATCTTGACCCCGTTGAAGCCCAGGGTGTTGAAGGGCTTGCGCAGCTCCAGCACCTTCTTGGCCAGCGGGCCGTTGAGCACCCGCACCGCGCCCAGGGGACTGCCCTTGATGTTCTCGCCGGAGTTGACCCGATCCGGCATGACCTGGGTCTCGTCGATCTCGGCCTTGATGAACATGGTGGGCTCGTACTGTTCCACCTCGTCATCGTAATAGGTGAACTGGTAGTTGCCGGTCTGGACCACGTCGCCGTGCTTGAGTACCGACTTGGTGATGCGGGCGCCGTTGACCAGGGTCCCGTTGGTGCTGCCCAGGTCCTCGACGTAGACGTGTTCCCCCAGGACCGTGAACAGGGCGTGCCGCCCGCTCACCGTCAGGTCGCCGAGCTGGATGTCGTTGCCGTGGCGGCGCCCGATGCTGATGCTGTCCTTGTCGATGGGATACTCGCGCACCACGGCGCCGTCCAGGGTCAGGATCAGCTTGCCCATCACTGTCTTACCTCGTCGGCTGCACTGCTCATGGCGGAATTCTCAGCGGTTGGTCCAGCCCGGCCGGTCCTGGGCGGAATCCAGCACGATCTCCTCGACGCTGGATACCCCGGAACCCTCCAGGTATTTCTCGAAGTCGGCCTTGTGCCGGGCCTTGAGATAGGCCTCCTCCCCGGTGATGATCTTGGCGTCCAGCAGCCGCCGTAGAGCATTATCCATACTCTGCATGCCCTGCATACCACCACTTTGTATTACGTTCTCCAGTTGCTCGGTCTTCCCTTCCCGGATGACGTTGGAGACGGCGGCGTTGTTGAGCATGATCTCGATGGCGGCCACGCGGCCCTGGTTGTCCGCCCGGCGCAGGAGTTCCTGGGAGACGATGCCGCACAGCGAGGTGGACAACATGGACCGGATATATGGCTCGTCGCCGGGCGGGAACACGTTGATGATGCGGTCCACCGAGGCCGCGGCGCCGCTGGTGTGCAGGGTAGCCATGACCAGGATGCCCATCTCGGCGGCGGTCACCGCGAGGCTGATGGTTTCCAGGTCGCGCATCTCGCCGACCAGGATGACGTCGGGATCCTCGCGCAGGGCCGAGCGCAGGGCATCGGCAAAGCTCTTGCTGTGGGTGCCCACCTCGCGCTGACTCACCAGGCAGTTCTTGTTGGGGTGGAGAAATTCCACCGGGTCCTCGATGGTGAGGATATGCCCCTTGCGCTCGGTGTTGATGAAGTCGATCATCGCCGCCAGGGTGGTGGTCTTGCCCGAGCCGGTGGGGCCGGTGACCAGGATCAGGCCCTTGCGCTGGCGGGCCAGGTTCTTGAGCACCGGCGGCAGGCCCAGCTCGTCCAGGGTCTGGATGTGGCTGGGGATGGTCCTGAATACCGCCCCGACGCCGTCCAGGTGGCGGAAGACGTTGACGCGAAAGCGCGACAGCCCGGGCACCTCGTAGGCGAAGTCGATGTCCCCGTGCTGCTCGAAGTGCTCGCGCTGCCGGGGGTTCATGATCTCGTAGAGGATCTGGCGGTTCTCGTCGTCGGTCAGCTCGCGGTACTTGACCGGGAACATCTCGCCGTGCAGGCGCAGGCGCGGCGGGTTGCCTGCCACCAGGTGGAGGTCGGAGCCCTTCTGCTTGACCACCAGCTCGAGAAAGGTATCGACGCGGTTGGCCATGGACCGGTCTCCTATGATACCGCCAGGTTGACCTGGGGCAGCAGGTCGGGATTGGTGACGAAGCGCTGGAACTGTTTCTTGTCGGTGGCGTGGATGTAGGCGTCGTCGGGATCGATCTCCTTGGCCTTGAGCGCATCCATCAGGGCCTGGTCCATGAGCTGCATGCCTTGTTCGCGCCCGGTCTGCAGCAGGGACGGGATCTGGAAGATCTTGCGTCCCAGGATCAAGTGAGCGATGGCCGGGGTATTGACCATGATCTCCAGCATGGCCCGGCGCCCGCGCCCGTCGGCGGTGCGCACCAGTTTCTGGCTGATGACGCCGCGCAGGTGCTGGGCCAGGAAGATGGCGGCCTGGGCCTTCTGTTCCGCCGGCATGGCGTCGATGATCCGGTCCAGGGTCTTGACCGCCGAGGTGGTGTGCAGGGTGCCGAGGACCAGGTGGCCGGTTTCCGCCGCGGTCATGGCCATGGAGATGGTGACGGGGTCGCGCAGCTCTCCCACCAGGATCACGTCGGGGTCCTCGCGCAACGCCGAGCGCAGCCCCTCGGCGAAGCTCTCCACGTGGGTGCCCACCTCGCGCTGCACCACCAGCGACTGCTGGCTCTTGTGCACGTACTCGATGGGGTCCTCCAGGGTGATGATGTTGAACTTGCGGTTGCGGTTGAGCCAGTCGATCATCGCCGCCAGGGTCGTGGTCTTGCCGGTGCCGGTGGCGCCGGTGACCAGGATAATGCCCTGGTTGTGTTGCAGGAACTCCTCCACCACCGGGGGCAGGTTGAGATCGCTCAGCTTGGGGATGGTGGGGGCGATGACCCGCATGGTGGCCCCGATGCCGGTGACCTTGCGGAACAGGTTGACGCGGAAGCGGCCCACCTCCGGGTCGTCGTAGGAGAAGTCCAGGTCCTGGCCGGCGTTGAACTGCTCCTTCTGTTCCTCGGTGAGGATCTCCAGCAGCAGGGATTCCAGCTCGTCGGCGCTGAGCTCGCGGTACTTGATGGGAATGAGATCGCCGTGCAGCCGGATCATGGGCGGCGAGCCCACGGCCAGGTGGATGTCGGAGCAGCCCTGCTCGCGGCCCAGCTTGAGAAAGGCGTTGATGCGCGGCATCAGCTCGCCACCTTCAGCGCCAGCTTCACCAGGGCCTGGCGCAGCTCGTCCACGGTCTGGTAACGCTTGTCCGGGTTCACCGCCATGGCCTTCATGATGACGTCGTTGAGATCGTCCGAGATCATGGGATTGACCTGCTTGGGCGGGGTGGCCTTGCCCTCGACGTGCTGGAACAGGATGGCCATGGAGTCCTTGCCCCGGTAGGGCGGGCGGCCGGTGAAGATCTCGTACATGAGAACGCCGAGGCTGTAGATGTCGGTGCGGGCGTCGATCTTCTTGTCCCGCACCTGCTCCGGCGCCATGTAGGTGGGGGTGCCCACCAGGACCCCGCTGCGCGTGAGCCGGGCGTCGGTGCCGCTGGCGGCCGCGGCCAGGCCGAAGTCCACCAGCTTCACCACGTCGTTTTCATTGATCAGGATGTTGGCCGGCTTGATGTCACGGTGCACGACCCCCGCCCGGTGGGCGTAGGCCAGCCCGTTGCACACCTCGATGAGGATCTTGATCATGCGCGCGTGATCGCCGGTCTTCTTGGCCTTGATCTCGTAGGCCAGGGAGTGGCTGTCGAAGTACTCCATGGAGATGGCATTGGACTTGCCCAGGGTCAGGAAGTCGAAGATCCGGATCACGTTTTCGTGGGTGATCTTGCGCGCGTAGCGCAGCTCGTGGATGAAGCGCTGGATGATGTGCTTGTCCGAGGCCACGTGGGGGTTGAGGAACTTGAGGATGATCTCCTCGCCCACCATCTCGTCGTTGACCAGGATCACCACGCCGAAGGCCCCTTCGCCCACCTTGCGGATGACGCGGTAGCGGCCGTCGATGATCTGCCCCGGTTCCAGGGTCGATGCATCGACGATGCCGTCGTCGCTGGCAGGAGTGCCGGCGGCTGCCGCAGCTGGCGCTGCGACAGGCGCGTCCGGCGGTGCTTTCTGGATGACGGTGTCGCGGGAAGAACGCGGCGCCGGCGGATTGGCCGGCGGCATGACCCGGGTGGGAGCGTTCTCGATGTCCGGCGGCGGGCGGCGGTCGGCCGCCCCGGGCCCGGAGGCCTTGGGCGGGGGCGCGTCGGCCAGCCCGGTGACCAGCACGGTGCGGGTGGCCGAGTCGAGGAAGTCGGCCTGCTTGATGGTGGCGTGCAGGGTCTCCTTGTCGGCCAGCTTCTGCAGGCAGGCGAAACCCGCCTTCTGCGAATCCGGGAACCTCGCGGCCATCCTGAGCAGGGCCGGGATGGCGCGCCGGTCACCGAGCTTGGCCAGGGCGTCGGCGGCGCGCTCGCGGACCCACCAGTCCTCGTCCTCGAGCGCGGCGATGAGGTGATCGAAGGCGCGGTCGTCCTTGAGACTGTTGAGGATCTCCACCGCGGTCCGGCGCAGGAACTCGTCCTTGTCCTTGATCAGTTCCAGCACCGCGTCGATGACCCGCGGCCCGCCGATGGAGCCCAGGGCATCGGCCGCGCGGACCCGGATCCACCAGTCCTTGTCGCGCAGGGCGTTGAGCAGGTCGGTCACCGCGCTCTGGTCCCCGATCTCGTTGAGCACCTCCACCGCGGCGCGGCGCACGTACTCGGACTCGTCCTGCAGCACGTCGATGAGGTACTTCACCGTCTCCGGGTCGCGGACCTTGGTCAGGGCCTCGATGGCCTTGTTCTGGACCGTGATGTCCGGGTCCCTGAGCAACTGGCACAACGGCCTGGCCGAGACCTCCACGGTCAGGTTGCCGATGGCCTCGATGGCGGCCTGGCGCACGTGCTTTTCCTTGTCGCCGATGAGGCGCAGCAGGGCGTCGCGGGCCACCGTGCTGCCGCGGAACTGGGCCAGGACCTTGACCAGGTTGATCCGCACGGCGGGGTCGGGGCTGTCGATGTAGTTGAGCAGGTGCGGCAGCACCTCCTCGGTGGCGGCGAAGGCCAGCACCCGGAAGGCCATCTGCTTGCTGGCCTTGCTGCCCTGGTCCAGGATCTCCAGCAGCCGCTTGAGGTCGAGGTTGCTGCGCCGCGCGGCGAGGATCTGCAACAACGAGCCCTTGGGGATCTCCGGGTCGTCGAACAGCTCGAACAGCCGGTTGACGTCGTACATGGGCGACTGGGCCAGGATCTGCATGATGGTGGTCATCACGCGCTTGTTGGGATGGGCCAGCCCGTCGGCGTAGTGGTGGAGGGACTCGTTGTCCAGCAGGCCGCCCAGGAGGTTGAGGATGGCGGAGTTGGTGGGGCTTTCCTCCAGGGCGTCGATGAGCTTGGGCACCGCCTTGCTGCCCATCTCCTTGAGGCTGCTCACCGCCTCCTGGGTCTCGGCCGGCGTGGCCTCGTCCTCGTCGAGGAGCACACTGATGGCCTTGTTGGCCTTGAATCCCTTCAACAGGCTCATGGTCTTGCTCGATCTACTCCCGGCTCACCCGGCGTTCGAAGGCGTGTTCAATCATCGGCCCGTGCATGGATGATGTAGGACTTGTTGACCAGGCACACCTCGCGCTCGCCGGTGTGCAGCCTGATGAAATGGTTGTCACGCTGGTTGAGGTAGTCGTACAGCCGCGCGTGCTCCGGCGGCAGGACCTCGCGGATCTCGCCTTCCACCAGGGACCCGTCCATCATCTCCACCACGCAGTGCAGCACGGTCTCCCCGGCCGCGGGGGCGGTGGCCGGGGCCTCGTAGTCCACGCGGATGACCGAGGCGCGGTTGTAGAAGCGGTTCTCGTCGGGGTCTTCCCGCCGCACCACCACGAACGGGTTGGCCTGGTTGAGCACGTCCAGCGGCTGCTCGGCGGCGCCGGGCGTATCGCCTTCGCGCAGGTACAGCGAACCGATCACCTGGCCTTCCGGGTGGACCCACAGCCGAACCGGCATGAGGGTCTTGGGGATCCTGAGGACATTATCAGTCACTGATTCTCCTTCCCACAAGCGGGCGATTCCGAAATTATACTGTCGCCGGCACCGTCCCACGACCCCGGCATGGCGCCAACTACCTGAAAATACTACACTTTAGTCGGAAGGTACTAGCGACCGGACAGTGTCCCGGGGGCGTTCCGGCGCCCCCGCGGGGGGCGGCATGCAAGTGCTTGTGCGGCAAGCATAATCCCCGGCGGCCTCAAACTGAAGTCGGCGCGCCCGCTGCCGATGACATGGGGACGGCCCCTGCCGCCGCGACAACGGTTCGGATCCCGGGATTCCATGGCACGCCTCATCATCGAACACCCCGACGCCGACGGCCCGGTGCCGCTGGCGGCCCACGATGTCTATCTCGGCCGCTCGGCGGAGGGACTGGAGGTGGAGGGCAACTTCATCGGCCTGCCCGACGAGGAGGTGAGCCGGCGCCACGCGCGCATCGTGCGCCAGAACGACCGCTACCTGCTGCAGGATCTCAACTCCACCAACGGCACCCGGCTCGACGGGGTCCCGGTGACCCCCGGCGGCCTGTACCCGCTGCGCGACGGCAGCCGCATCACCCTGGGGCGCAGCACCGTGCGGGTACAACTGGACGATTCCGACACCGGCACCCGGAAATTCCGGCCCGGCCTCGGGTCCGGCGACTCCGACGACCCGGCGGCGGGCATGGTGGAGGAGGAGGGAGCCCTGGCGCCGGCCACGGCCAGCGTGATCCTGGACGCCCCCCGCCTGGTGGCGGAGCTGCGCGACGCCACCCCGCGGGCCGGGCAGGAGCGGGACGAGCTGTTGCGCCGGCTCACGGTGATGACCCAGGTGAGCATCTCGCTGGGCGCCACCCGGGACGAGGACGAGCTGTGGCACCGCATCGCCGACTGCGTGTTCGAGATCTTCCCCCGCGCCGAGCGCATCAACCTGCTGCTGTACCAGGGCCGGGACCTGCGCCTGCGGCCGGTGCTGGCCCGCTGGCGCGAGGCCGGGGACGAGCGGGGCGGGGCCGCGGCCATCTCCCGCGGCATCGTGCGCGACGTGATCAAGAAGCGCCAGTCGCTGCTGCTGCTGGATGCCCAGGGCGAGGAGCGCTTCGCCGCCCGGGACTCGGTGGTGAACCTGGCCCTGCGGAGCGTCATGTGCGTGCCGTTGCTGTACGAGGACGAGGTGCTGGGGCTGGTCCAGGTGGACAGCACCCGCGGGGCCGGGGAGTTCAGCGCCGAGGACCTGCAGGTGCTCACCGGCATCGCGGCCCAGATGGCCATCGCGGTGCGCAACCTCCAGCTCCATTCCGAGATCGAAACCCTGTTCGAGGGCTTCGTCACCGCCTCGGTGCAGGTGATCGAGGCGCGGGACCCGGTGACCGCGGGCCACTCCTTCCGCGTGGCCGAGTTCACCCAGAACCTGGCCGCGGCGGTGGACCGGGCCGACGGCGGCCGCTTCCGCCAGGTCCGGTTCGACCGCGACCGCATGCGCGAGATCCGTTACGCCGCGCTGCTGCACGACTTCGGCAAGGTGGGGGTACGGGAGAACGTGCTGACCAAGGCGCGCAAGCTGCACGATCACGACATGGCGCTGCTCAAGCAGCGCTTCCGCTACGCCATGGCGTGCCTGGAGCGCGAGGCCTGGCGCGAGCTGGTGCTGGCCCACGAGCAGCGTCCCCTCACCGCGCGCGAGTTCCGCCGCCGGCGGCGCGAGGTGGAGCAGCGCCTGGCCCAGGAGCGCGAGCGCCTGCAGCGGTTTCTCGACCGGGTGCTGGCGGCCAACGAGCCGGCGGTGATGCCCGATGCCATCGAGGGCCTGGAGGAGGTGGCGGCGTTCATGTTCCGCGACGGCGAGGACAACCACGTGCCGCTGCTGACGCCGTTCGAGTTCTCCACCCTGAGCCTGACCAAGGGCAGCCTCAACCCGGAGGAGCGGGCCGAGATCGAGTCCCACGTGACCCACACCTACGCCTTTCTCAATCTCATCCCCTGGACCGGCAACCTGTCGCGGGTGCCCGAGATCGCCTTCGCCCACCACGAGAAGCTGGACGGCTCCGGCTATCCCCGGCGGCTGACGGGGGACCAGATCCCGCTGCCGTCCAAGATCATGACCATCGCCGACATCTACGACGCCCTCACCTCGGGCGACCGGCCCTACAAGCAGGGCCTGCCGGTGGAGCAGGCGCTGGACATCCTGCAGGCCGAGGCCAGGGCGGGGAAGCTGGACGCCGAGTTGCTGGCGCTGTTCATCGACAGCCGCAGCTACGTGATGACGGGTGCGGCCCATTGAACGGCGCGGCGGAGCGGCCGGAGGGTGCGCGGCAACGGCCGGTCAGAGCCGGCCGCCGCCCAGGAAGCGGGGTTGCCAGTAGGGATGGTCGAGGCGAGTGATGCTCACCCGCTTGCCGGTGGAGGGCGCGTGCACGAAGCGGCCGCCGCCGAGGTAGATGCCCACGTGGGCCACGCGCGGGCCCCGGATGCGGAAGAACACCAGGTCCCCGGGGCGCAGGGCCCGGCGCGGCACGGGCCGGGCCGCGCGGTAGAGATCGCGCGTGGTGCGCGGCACGCTGCGCCCGGCGCGCCGGTGGCTGTACCAGACCAGGCCCGAGCAGTCGAAGCCCTCGCGCGGCGAGGCGCCGCCGTAACGGTAGCGCACCC
>JALSIK010000403.1 GCA_026990045.1 Chromatiales bacterium
TCCTCCGTGAGGTGGTAGTAGCCGTGAATGCCGTACACCGCGTTGACCCCGAAGTCCTCCACGCTGTAGAGCCCCGCGAAGGCGCCCAGCTCGATGTTGTCGGCCTCCACCTGGGGCGGCCGGATCTCGCGCCGCTCCACCTTGGGCTGGATGACCCCCCCGGTCTGGGCGAACGCCGGCATGGCGGCCCCGAGGGCGGCCAGGAGTGGCAGAATGAAAATGGCTCTCGATGGCATGGTCTCGCTGGCCCCGTGTCAGAAGAAGAATGTGATGCCCGCGGTCCATTCGGTGAACCGGTCGCTGCGGTTGTTGCCGCGCAGGGTGGCATGTTGCACCACCTCGGTGCGGAGGGAAAAGCCCCTGGTGAGAAAATACTGCAGGCCCAGCCCGGCGTTGGCCATGTCCAGGTTGTGGCGGTTGCCGATGACGACCCCGCCGCTCACCTCTTGGACCTCCGGCACCCGCGTGAAGCGGCTCGCCCCCAGCAGGAAGAACGGCCGCCAGTCACCGAACACGTGGATGTCCAGCAGCAGGTTGGCCTGGAGCAGGTTGGAGCCGGCATACAGCCCGGTGGCATTGGAGACGGTGCCCTCCAGCGCCAGGTGTTCCGACAGCATGTACCCGCCGCGGATGGTCACCAGTCCCTCGCCGTCGAAGGTCCCGCCCGAGGCCCCGAAGTAGAACCGGTC
Organism: Chromatiales bacterium; assembly: GCA_026990045.1. Taxonomy (GTDB): domain Bacteria; phylum Pseudomonadota; class Gammaproteobacteria; order CAMYNG01; family CAMYNG01; genus JALUTW01. The sequence goes on from JALSIK010000403.1 coordinate 690, forward strand.
CTTGAGGTATTTTTCCACCACCCGGTCGCGCAGGGTGGGTTCGATGCCGGCCTTTTCCAGGGTCGCCTCGAGCTCGCTGCGGTGGGTCCAGCCGCGGCGCTTGCGCGAGGCCCGGATCTCGTACCAGTCCGTGCGCCGGCGCAGGATCTCGATGCGCTCGCCCCGTTCCACCACCTCGTAGACGGGAAAGCTGCGCCCCGGGCCGCTGCGCAGCTCGATGAAAGGGTCGGCCAGGCGCAGGCGCAGGGGCGGTGCTTCTTCCGCGGACGCGGCCGTGCCCCAGCCCAGCCAGAGCAGGGACATCACCGCCCACAGGCCAAGGGAGCAACGGAGCAGCGGCGCGGGGCGGGGCAACAGGGACTCGTGATCGTTCTTCACGGAGGGGCCTGTTCAGGGGGTGCTGGCCATCCAGGCAAGGAGGTCCTGGTAGATCTGATCACCAGTGGTGAAGAAGTCTCCACCCCCATGTGGCGCGCCTCCCGAAGATTGCGCCAGTGGTTTGACGATCAGTGAGCTGTTGGCATGGTTGACGAAGTCCACCTGCCCCTCCATGAACAGGCGGTTGGCCAGCTGTTCCTCCGGCGTCAACTGGGTCCACAGCTTGTTGTACATTTCGAACGAGGCGCCGCTGGCCCCGCCGATGTCGTGGCAACCCGAGCGGGCACAGCTCATGGACCCGCCGTCGATGCCATTGGGGGAATTGGCCGCATCCACGAAGTAGTTATTGATGATGTCCACGTTGGTCAGGCCCAGCTGCGGCTGGGCCGGTCCGTTTTCGATGGCGTCGCCCCCGCAGCCGGCGAGAAGCATGCCCAGCACGCACGAGAGCAGGCCCCGGTGCCATCTGCTGCAAACGGAAGATGCACTCATGTTCTGTTTCCCCGACAGGATCTGGCAGCGCTGCGGTCGATACAGGGATGCGGGCTGGCGGGAATACCACTTGGGCCCGGCGGGGATTGTAGGCCATCGGGCGGCCCCGGCACGGGTAACGGTTCTCACTTTGGGGCGGGGTTTCCATGCGCCGGATCAGAATGTTAAGGCCTGGCCGCGATGCGCGCCAGGGGATGCCCGCTGTCGGGCGCGGCCGGGGCCGGCCCGGCCCCGGCGTCCATGTGAACTGGTTCACACCGGCCCCGCGGATGGCGGGATGTCGAACACGTCACGTTTTTGACGCCCCCGCTGCGGTTCCGGCGCCGCCCTGCCGAGAACCGTATCCGGAAGAGGGTTCCCCGGCGAGTGCCGAGCACGTCGCAGTTTTGAAAATCAGAGTGATAGCCAATTCACAGAACACAATGGTGGGGGTTTCGGTGCGGTGCCCGATGCGCTTAAGTTGCACTGCAGCCGGCGGGAGGGTGCAGAGGGTGCGGACCGACCTCCGGTGAACGAGCGAGGACCATTGGGAACCAGAGACCGGCCGTCTACCTGCGTAGGCAACGAGGATACCGTGATGAGTACAGGTCGACAGAATAAATCACTGAGAATGCTGGGATTCTTGCTGGCCGCCGTCCTGGCGGGCGGTGCCGCGGTGGCCTCGGCGGCGCCCCGCGACCAGGCCCGCCGCATGCACGACCGGCTGGTGGGCACGCCGCCGTCCGAGGCGGTGCTGACCCAGATGGAGAATCTCATCGCCGGCGGCGATCCCATGGGGGCGGCCATGGTGGCCATGCAGAACCCCGACTTTTACAACACCACCCTCAAGAATTTCGCCGCGGTCACCACCAACGTGGGCGGCTCGGTGTTCGTGCCCTTGAACGACATGACCGCCACCATCATCGGGCTCATCCGCGACAACCGGGATTTCCGCGAGGTGCTCTACGCCGACGTGGTCTACACCGGCGGCAACAGCGTGCCCACGCCCTACTCGCCCTTCAACAACCAGCACTACCAGGAGCTGGAGGACAACGGGGTCGATCTCAGCACCGCGCTGGTGGCCCGGGCCCAGTCCACCACCCATCCCGACCTGGCCCAGGGCGGCGCCGCCGGGGTCCAGACCACGCGGGCCGCGGCCGAGGCCTATTTCTCGGCCGGGACCAACCGCCGCATGCTGTACCACATTTTCGACAGCTTTCTGTGCCGCAAATTCGAGGACATCCAGGACGTCACGCGGACGCCCGACCGCGTGCGCCAGGACGTCACGCGCAGTCCCGGCGGCGATTCCGGCATCTACCTGTCGTCGTGCGTGGGCTGCCACGCCGGCATGGACGCCCTGGCGGGGGCCTACGCCTACTACCATTTCGACCCCAACGCCGGCGATCCCAACAACGGCGACACCGGCGGGCTGGTGTACACCCCCAACGCGGTCCAGCCCAAGTACCTGCAGAACGCCGGCACCTTTCCCACGGGTTTCCAGACCGTGGATGATTCCTGGATCAACTACTGGCGCTTCGGAACCAACTCGGTGCTGGGCTGGAACTGGACCAACGCGGTGTCCTCGGACCGTGGCACCGGCGCCGCCGCCCTGGGCCGGGAGCTGGCCAACAGCTACGCCTTCGCCGAGTGCCAGGCCAAGCGGGTGTTCAAGACGGTGTGCCTGCGCGAGCCCGCCACCTACCAGGACGAGGTCCAGGTCCAGGCCATGGCCAGCAGCCTGAGGCAGAGCGGCTACAACATGAAGCAGATCTTTGCGGAATCGGCCGTGTATTGCATGGGCCAGTGAGCAGGCGAGTGCTTGCAGTCATCGAGACCGGGTTTCAGGAGACAGGGCAATGAAGACAACAACGACCATCCGCAACGAGAGCATGGCCGGGTTTCTCCGCGCGGCCGGCAGACACCGCCTGCTGCACAGCGTGATCCTGGCCGCGGCCGTTTCGCTGGGGCTTGCGGCCTGCGGCGGCGGCGCGCGCACCACCCCGCCCGCGGGCACGCCGGGCGCCGGTGCCGGCGGCGGGGGCACTGCGCCCCAGCCCCCGGCACCCCCCCCGCCGCCCAGCGGCGGCAGCCGCAACGACGCGGCCAGCATCCAGGCCTTCCAGGATTTCGTCTGGACGCCCTACCTGCGGGTCAATTGCGGCACCGCCTGCCACGAAGAGGGCGGTTCGGGGCCGCCCAAGTTCGCGCACACCGATGTCACCCTGGCCCATGACGTGGCCGTGGGTTACGCCAACTTCACCGATCCGGCGCAGTCCCAGATGGCGCGCAAGCTGCCCGACTTCCTGCACAACTGCTGGGACGGCAACGGCGGCTTCGACAACTCCACCGCCAACTGCGAGGCCCGCGCCGCCGAGCTGGCCGCGGCCATCCAGCGGTGGGCCGATGCCCGCGCGGCGGCCGGTATCGGCAATGCCACGGTCTTCCGCAGCGCGCCCGCCATGCTGGGCGGATCGGCCCGGGTCGACCAGTACGTGATCGCCCGCTGGGAGTTCAAGGAGGGCCAGGGCAACACGGTGTTCGATACCAGCGGCGTGATGCCGGCCATGGATCTCACCATCAACAACATGCAGTGGGATCCCAACGGCGGGCTGGTCAATTCCACCGGGATCGCCACCGCCCAGGCCGCCGCCAGCGTGAAGCTGTACAACCGGATCGTCGGGGCCAACGGCCAGGGCGGGACCGGCGAGTACACCATCGAGGCCTGGCTGGTGCCCGCGCCGGGCAACCCCAATGACCTGCTGCGGGTGGCCACCTATGCCGCCAGCAGCCAGAACAGCAATTTCATCGTGGCCCAGACCTCGCAACAGTGGCTCTATCACAACCGGACGGTGAACACCAACAACAACGGTGCCCCGGCGGTGGTGGCCGCGGCGGGCTCCGTGAGCCAGCAGCAGGAGCTGCAGCACGTGGTGGTGACCTTCGACCAGGCCAACGGGCGGCGCATCTTCATCAACGGGGTCGAGACCCAGTACCAGACGCCCGAAGGCAGCGGGACCGATCTGTCCAACTGGAACGCCGGTTACGCCTTCATGCTGGGCAACGAGCCCGGGGCGCGGGCCGGCCACGCGTGGAAGGGCACGTTCCGCTTCGTCGCCGTCCACGACCGGGCGCTGACGCCGCAGCAGATCCAGACCAATTTCTCGGCCGGGGTCAACGGCGGGTCCGTCATCCAGTTCGACATCAGCCAGCTGACCCAGATCCCCAACAGCTTCGTGCAGTTCCGGGTGGGCGAGCTGGATGCCAAGTCCTACGTCTTCACCGATCCCACCTTCGTGGTGCTGGACGCCAACGGCCAGCCGCTGCCGGAGACGCAGGCCCTGGCCAGCGCCTTCGACCTGGGCGACATGCGTATTGCCATCAACGGCAACGTCCCGGCCGTGGGCCAGACGTACAAGAACCTGTACACCATGGTCAACATGGCCCAGCAGGCGCTGTCGCCGCTGGGCGCGGTGCTGGCCAAGGGGAACGGGCCCCAGACCGACGTCTTCCAGCTGGAGTTCGGCATCTTCAACGGCCAGGACGTGCGCCAGCCGGAGCCGGTGCTGCCGGTGCCCAACCCCGATCCCAACATGGCGCCCAGGCCGTTCTTCGATGCCGGCATCCGCAACTTCGCCCAGATCAACGACACCATGGCGGCGGTCACGGGCGTGGACAAGATGACGCCGGCGGTGCGCAACATGTTCGTGGGCATCATGCAGCAGCTGCCGGAGGGCAACGACATCGGGTCATTCGTGCCGTCTCACGAGGTGGGCGTGCTCAAGCTGGCCATCGAGTACTGCGATGCCATGTTCAGCGACGGCGGGCTGCGCAATGCCTTCTTCGGCGGCCTGGATCCCTTCAACCAGGCCAACCGGGATGTGGCCTTCGGCATCATGCTGGACAAGATGGTGGGCACCGGCCTGGCGGCCCAGCCGGCCCGGGCCCAGCTCATGACGGACCTGGTGGCCCTGTTCGAGGGCGACCCGGCCAACACCGACAACGCCGGCCAGCCGCAGCCCATCGCCGGCATCTGCCGCCCCGGCCAGTGCGGGGCCACCCAGTACCGGAACGCCATGCGGGCGGCCTGCTTCGCGGTCCTGTCCAGCGCGGCGATGGTCATCTACTGAACGAACGCAGCACCTAGGTTAAGGGGCAATCACCATGGCAAAGGTAAAGTACGAAAAACTGAAACCCTACGCGCAGCGCGATCACGAGCCCCTGCTCCTGGAGGGCCACCGCCCGGTGACCCGGCGCCAGTTCCTGGCCCAGGGCTTCATCGGTGGTGGGGCGTTCCTCATGGGGACGAGTATCCTGGGCGGGGTCCTGGGGCGGTCCAGTGATGC
>JALSIK010000404.1 GCA_026990045.1 Chromatiales bacterium
GGACCTGGCCGGCGGGGCCAGCATCGCCGGTTCCAACGTCCTGGTGGGCGGGCCCAACGGCCAGACCGACGAGCTGGGCGACGACGGCTACATCAAGCTGGGCCTGCCGCCGTCCATGTTCCCCCGCAACGGCAGCAACATCACCACCATCGGCGGCGGCCTGGCCTTCCACAGCGACAGCGCGCTCCTGCGGGGCATGCAGTCGGTGATGTCGGCCACGACCCTGGCCAACACCGACGGGTGCATCATCTGTGCCCGCTCGGCCAACGACACCGGCAACAATCCCCACAATCCCATGTACGGGATCTACCGGGCCGGGGCCGACGGCCAGCTCGTGACCCTCATCGGGACCCGAAGCTCCGATTCCGGCGGGCGTTCACGGGCCCCCGACCTCATGATCGACCTCACGGTGCGGCCCACCCGGGTGGCCAACGCCAGTGATGCCATGGGGCTGGCGGACTCGGGGCGCCTGGGCGATTTCCTGGATGCGGCCGGTGCCGACGATCTCATGGCCGTGCTGGAGCGCATGACCCACCGCAAGGTGGACCTGGTCAACGAGGGCCAGATGATCCACGACCTCGCCAACTGCGGCTACGAATATGCCGCCGACAACATGACCCAGACCAACCCCAATGACCTGGATCCCACCCAGGATCCGATCATCGTGGGGCAGGCCAACAGTATCTTCACCAGCCAGGACCTCAACAACAGCAAGTTCCGCAAGACCGCGGCAATCATGAAGCTGGTGGTCAACGGGTTTGCGGGGGCCGGCACCATCGAGTTCGGCGGCTACGACTACCACAACAGCACCCGGTCCACCGGCGAGGTGCGCGATTTCGACGCCGGCAGGGCCATCGGCGCGGTGCTGGAATACGCCGCCCGCCGCGGGACGCCGGTGATGGTGTACCTGTTCAGCGACGGCTCGGTCTCCAGTCCCAGCAGCGGCCAGTTCGACAATTCGGCGGAGGGCCGCGGCAAGGGCATCTGGAAGAACGACAACTCGGGCACCGCGGCCACGGTGATGTTCGTCTACAACCCCAACGGGCCCAATTTCGTCCAGACCCGCCAGCTGGGCTACTACCGTGCCAACGGCTCGGTGGAGACGGGCGCCCTGCCCATCGCCAACAGCGTGGACCTGCTGGCCCAGGCCGTGGTACTCAACTACCTGGCCCTGCACGGCCGCGAGGGCATGATCGACCAGGTCCTGCCGGGTCACGGGCTGGGCAGCGGCAACGCCTTGAACCAGTTCCTGGCCTTCGGCCAGATTGCCTGACCCCGGCGGTATCGCCCGATACCGCGTGCCGGCCGGGCCGCCCCCGCGGCGGTCCGGCCTTTTCTTTGGCCTGGCGGGCCGCCTGCCGCGGGCGGGCGTCGAACAAAGGCCGGCCTGGCGGGCTGGTGAAAAACGGCCTGGCAAGGCAAGGCGGGGCGGGGATGCCCCGCCCGCGGATGGAGCGTGTCGGCGCTTGATTCGGCGTAGCCGGACCCCGCCCCGGGCCGGGTTCGGCGCGTCGGAAAAGGCCAGGACGGCCTTTTCCACATCCCGCTAGTCCGATCCGGTCATTGTGCGGCGCTGCAACGGCCGCTATGGTGAGGGCTGACCTGGTTGCCACGCTGGTTCAGTGTGCGGGTCTGGCGCTTTACGGCGACGCCATCCGGCCGAGACCCCGTGTACTGGACCATCATCCACAGTTTGTCCCGGATCCCCGGGGCCGTTCCCCGGGCCGGGGCGGGGTTGGCGCGTGGCTGAGCGGCCCGGCGATGCGCCCGCCACCGGCGGTCCGCCCTTCGACCCCGGCAGTGGCTGGGCCGAAACCCCCGGCATGGAAGCGGCCCCCGACACCGGCCTCGCCCATTACCACGACATCCTGACCCCGGACCTGGAGCGCCAGGTCAGCCTGCGTTTCCGCGCCCTTTCGTTTTTTCCCGGTGTCCGCCTGGTGCGCGTGGTTCCCCGCCGCGAGGGGGAGACGGCCGCCGCGTACGCCCTGTGGTCGGGGCACGGGTTCCACTGGTTGCGCGGGACCTCCGACGACATTTTCGCTGCCATCGAGCGCGAGGAGTTCCGGCTCTCGGACCAGACGGTCCTGGAATACCACGGTTTCTTCTGTTTCTTCATCCACGGGGACGAGGGGCCCTTCCGGGTCATCGCCTCTTCCGCCGCGCTGGACGGGTTCGGTGGGACCGCCTTCGGCCACGTGCCGCCGGAACGCATGCGGGCACTCGTCGAGCCGCCGCGGGCCCGCCGCCTGGAGGGGGCGGGATGGGCGGTGGAGGCCACGGTCCTGTACGGCAACACCCTGTTCCGCGCCGCGTTCCGGGTCTCCCCCGCGGGCCAGGTGGAGATGGTGGGCGACGAGCCCCTGGTGGAGGGCGTCCCGGTGCCGGGCGAGCAGGTGGCGGGTCCCGACCGCACCGGCTGGCCCGGGGACGCCGCCAGCGCCCACGAGCTGCTGGGGCCGCTGGGACTCTCTGCGTACAGCCGTTTCCTTCCGCCCCATGCCAGCGAGCGCCGGCTGGAATGGTCGGTGGTGCGCGAACTGGTGCGGATCCAGCTCCTGGATGCCCTGCGTGGGGGCGGGGCGCGGCCGCTGTTCGAGGCCGGCGCCCGGGCCGACGACGACACGGTGCTGGCCGAGTTCGCCCGCTTCGCCCTGGCGCACCACCCCCTGGTGGTGCTGGAGTCCACGACACCCTTCATCGAGACCACGGTGTGGGAACTGCTGCGCCAGGCAGGGGGCGGGGAGCGCACCGTGCGCGAGGCCGTGGAGGTCGACGGCGACGGCGCGGTGAAACGCATCGAGGACGGGGACGTGCTGCTGGTCTCCCTCCACCGGTTTCCGCGCCTGCGCCGGCCCCGGGCCCTGGCCCACCGGCTCGGTGTCACCGAGGCCCTGGCACTGGTGGGGT
>JALSIK010000405.1 GCA_026990045.1 Chromatiales bacterium
CCCACCGCACCAGCATGGCGCCCCACGAGGGCTCCACCACGTCTTCCAGCTCGTCCCAGCGGAGATCCCAGCCCTCCTTCACCGTCACGTCGTTCATGGCATGCCTCCCTGTGGCCGGTCCGGCGCAGGCGGGAAACAGGGGGAGGGGGGACGGGAAGGAAGGCACCGGCGCGCACCCTCCCTGGCGCCTGCACGGGAAAAGCTGGCACGGGCGCGGGGGGCTGTCAAGCACGGGCTACAGCAACCCCCGCTCGGCGAAGGAGACGGTCTCGTTGTCGCCGATGACGAAGTGGTCCAGGACCCGCACCTCCACCAGGGCCAGGGCCTCGCGCAGGCGGGCGGTGATCTCCAGGTCGGCGCCGGAAGGCTCGGCCACGCCCGAGGGATGGTTGTGGGCGAAGATCACGGCGGCGGCGTTGTGGCGCAGGGCGGCCCGGACCACCTCGCGCGGGTAGACGCTGGCGCCGGTGAGGGTGCCGTGGAACAGCTCGCTGTAGCGCAGCACCCGGTGGCGGTTGTCCAGCCACAGGCAGCAGAAGACCTCGTGGTCGTAGTCGCGCAGGCGCGCCAGCAGGAACTCGCGGCTGGCCCGGGGATCGGTGAGCGGCGCGCCCCGGGCCAGGGTCTCGCCCAGGTGGCGGCGGGCCATCTCCAGTACCGCCTGGAGCTGGGCGTACTTGGCCGGACCCAGCCCGCGGGTGGCGCAGAAGGCATCCTGCCCGGCGGTGAGCACGCCGCGCAGGCCGCCGTGGGCGGCGAGAATGTCGCGGGCCAGGTCCAGGGCGCTGCGTCCCTCCACGCCGGTGCGCAGGAAGATGGCCAGGAGCTCGGCGTCGGACAGCGCCTGCGGGCCCCGGGCCAGGAGCTTCTCCCGCGGCCGCTCGGCCGCGGGCCAGTCGCGGATGGCCATGGCGGACCTCCCTGTCGTCCATCGCAAGGGGTGTTTATATAGCATAACGGGCGCCGGCGGGCAGCGGGGTCCGTGGCCGGCGTCGCGGTACGGGGCCGGCCAATGCTGCTAAACTCGGTCTCATATGCAACGCCTCACCAACAAGCGGGTGGTGCTGGGGGTCACCGGGAGCGTGGCCGCCTACAAGGCCGGCGAAGTGATTCGCGAGCTCCGGCGGGCGGGGGCCGAGGTGCGGGTGGTGATGACCCGGGGGGCCGAGGCCTTCGTCGCCCCGCTCACCTTCCAGGCCCTGTCGGGTCACCCGGTGCACCGCGAGCTGCTGGATCCGGGCGCCGAGGCCGCCATGGGCCACATCGAGCTGGCGCGCTGGGCCGACTGCATCCTGGTGGCGCCGGCGTCGGCCGATTTTCTCGCCCGCCTGGCCGCCGGCCGGGCCGACGACCTGCTGGCGGCGGTGTGCCTGGCCCGGGGCGTGCCGCTGGCCCTGGCCCCGGCCATGAACGCGCGCATGTGGGCCGACGCCGCCACCCGGGCCAACGTGCAGACCCTGCGCAACCGCGGCGTGCTGTTCCTGGGACCGGAGGAGGGCGAGCAGGCCTGCGGCGAGGAGGGCCCGGGGCGCCTGCTGGACCCGGTGGTGCTGGCGGCCCGGCTGGGCGAGCTGTTCGACGTGGGCAGCCTGCAGGGCCGGCGGGTGCTGGTCACCGCCGGCCCCACGCGCGAGCCCCTGGACCCGGTGCGCTTCTTGAGCAACCGCAGCTCCGGGCGCATGGGCTTCGCGGTGGCCGCGGCCGCGGCCGAGGCCGGTGCCCGCGTGACCCTGGTGGCCGGGCCGGTGGCGCTGGATACGCCCGACCGGGTGGAGCGGGTGGACGTCACCACCGCCGAGGAGATGCTGGCGGCGGTGAGCCGCCTGGCGCCCGAGGCCGACGTTTTCATCAGCGCGGCGGCGGTGGCCGACTACCGCCCGCGCGAGGTCCGGGCCGAGAAGATCAAGCGCAGCGGCGAGTCCCTGACCCTGGAGCTGGTGCCCAACCCCGATATCCTGGCCACGGTGAAAAGCCGCTGGCCGGGACTGTTCTGCGTCGGCTTCGCCGCCGAGACCGGGGACCTGGACCGCCATGCCCGGGCCAAGCTGGCGGCCAAGGGGGTGGAGCTCATCGCCGCCAACCTGGTGGGACCCGCTGCGCCCGAGGCGGGCGGGGTGTTCGACGCCGAGGACAACGCGCTGACCCTGTACTGGGAGGGCGGCAGCATGGAACTGGGGCTGGCGCCCAAGGACAAGCTGGCGCGGGCACTCATCGCCGCCGTCGCCCAGCGCCTGGCGGCGTGGAAGGCCCGGGGCGGCGGCACGGTGGTGAACCTGCGCCGGCGCTGACCGGCGCGCGCACCGCCGTTTTTCGACGGAAACAAGAACAATCCACATCCACGGGGGACCACCATGACCAACTCCAGGCGGGCCATCCAGCTCAAGGTGCTCGATCCACGCCTGGGCGGCGAGTTTCCGCTGCCCCACTACGCCACCGACGGCGCCGCCGGCATGGACCTGCGGGCCTGCCTCGATGCGCCGCTGACCCTGGCCCCGGGGCAGACGGAACTGCTGCCCACGGGGCTGGCCATCCACATCGCCGACCCCGGGCTGGCGGCCGTGATCCTGCCCCGCTCGGGCCTGGGACACCGGCACGGGATCGTGCTGGGCAACCTGGTGGGACTCATCGACTCCGACTACCAGGGCCAGCTCATGGTCTCGTGCTGGAACCGGGGCAACGATTCTTTTACGATTGAACCGGGGGATCGCATCGCGCAACTCGTATTCGTCCCCGTGGTGCAGGCGGCCTTCGAGGTGGTGGAGTCCTTCGAGGCCACGCAGCGCGCCGAGGGCGGCTTCGGTCACACCGGGCGGCGCTGACGCCGTGGCTGCACCCGCACGGAACATCAACGGCAAGCCGTCCAGGGAATCGATGTGGCCAAGACCCGCAGCCTGAGAAAGCGCCGCCGCTCGCGCCGCCGCGGCGGCTTGGCCATTTCCACCGTCTTCACCCTGGCCTTCGCCGGCTTCGCCGCCATCGCGGTGCTGGCGGTGACCTTCAACCAGCTCGACGCCCGCTACCGCATCAAGGTCCAGCGCGACGGCCTGGTGGAGGCCCGGGTGGAGCGCCGCGCCCACCGCCTGGACGTGGACGTGGAGCGCTATGCCTCGGGCGTGCTGGCCCTGGCCGAGGACCCGGCCATGCGCCGGCTCATGCGCCGGCTGGATCCCGACGAGCTGGCCGCGCGGGCGGAGCAGGTCAAGTCCATCTTCGACGGCGCCATCCGGGTGCGGCTCATCCCGGCCGGCACCGCGCGGGTGGACGACAGCACCCGGCCGCCCTTCACCTACGCCTGCCTCGACCTGCTGCGCCGCGCCCGCACCCACCAGGTCCGCTCGCCGGTGGAGCTCCACGCCCCGGGCACGCCCGACGAGCACCTGGACATCATCGAGCCGGTGCTGGCGGAGAACGGCCGCACCATCCTGGGCCACATCCAGCTCGTGCTGGAGCGCCGGGTGCTGGAGACCTGGGTGCAGGACATCGCCGAGGGGGCCTACGTGGAGCTGTGGCAGAAGGCCAACCCGTCCCGCCTCATCGCCAGGGCCGGCGATCCCCGCTACCAGGGCATGACGGAGGTGGTGCGCCTGCCGCGCAAGGGCACCCTGTGGGAGCTGAAGGTGTGGGAGCCCGGCACCCCGGTGCCGCCGCTGTACAACCCCTCGTCGCTGTCCATCATCGGCACCGCGGTGGCGCTGGCGGGGCTGCTCATCTACCTGCTGGCCCGGGCCCTGTCGCGCACCGTGCGCACCGACCTGGACAACCTGGTGGACCTGGCGGTGGCCACCGCCCGCGGCGAGAAGAGCCACGAGTACCACCTGCGCCTGTACGAGTTCAAGCAGGCCGCGCGCAAGCTGGAGGACATGCCCCGCACGCGCAAGCCGGTGCGCGAGCGGGATTCCGCCGAGGAGGAACTGGGGGACCTGGGCCTGTCCGACAACCCGGCCCTGGCCTCGCAGGACTCCATCGCGGTGGAGGAGATGGACCCGGCCCAGCTCGCGAAGCTGCGCGAACTGGCGGAGAAGAACACCGCTCCCGCGGCGTCCGCGCCGCCGCCCCCCGCCCGGCCGGCGCCGTCACGGCCGGCCGCGGCGCCCGCGGCCCCGGCGTTCGCCGGCGGCGGTGCCCCGGCCCTGCCGCCGGCGGAGATCTTCAAGGAGTACGACATCCGCGGCATCGTCGGCGCCACCCTCACCGCCGAGCACGCCATGCTCATCGGCCGCGCCCTGGGCAGCGAGGCCGTGACCCGGGGGCTCAACCGCGTCGCCTTCGCCCGCGACGGGCGGCTGTCGGGCCCGGAGCTGGGGGCGGCCCTGGTCAAGGGCCTGCAGGCGGCGGGGGTGGACGTCATCGACATCGGCATGGTGCCCACGCCGGTGCTCTACTACGCCGCCCACGAGCTGGCCGGCGGCAGCGGGGTGGTGGTCACCGGCAGCCACAATCCGCCCGACTACAACGGCTTCAAGATGATGCTGGGGGGCGAGACCCTGGCCGGCGAGGCCATCGCCGCCCTGCGGGCCCGCATCGAGGCGCAGGACTTCGCCGCCGGCCAGGGCGGCTACCAGACCCTGCCGGTGCTGAAGAAGTACCTGGACCGGATCCTGGGCGACGTCAAGCTCAAGCGCCCGCTCAAGGTGGTGGTGGACTGCGGCAATGGCGTCGCGGGGGCGGTGGCGCCCAAGCTCATGGAGGGCCTGGGCTGCCAGGTCATTCCCCTGTACTGCGAGGTGGACGGGCGCTTCCCCAACCACCACCCCGATCCCAGCCAGCCCGAGAACCTCAAGGACCTCATCGAGGCGGTCACGGTGCAGCGCGCCGACGTGGGCCTGGCCTTCGACGGCGACGGCGATCGCATCGGGGTGGTGAGCGGCGACGGCCGGGTGATCTGGCCCGACCGGCTCATGATGCTCTATGCCGCGGACGTGCTCGGCCGCAACCACGGGGCCAAGATCATCTACGACGTCAAGTGCTCGTCGTTGCTGACCCAGTACATCTGGCAGCACGGCGGCGAACCCCTCATGTGGAAGACCGGGCACTCGCTCATCAAGGCCAAGCTCAAGGAGTCCGGCGCCCTGCTGGCGGGCGAGATGAGCGGCCACATCTTCTTCAAGGAGCGCTGGTACGGTTTCGACGACGCCCTCTACGCCGCGGCGCGGCTGCTGGAGATCCTGGCCCGCGACCCGCGCCCGGCGCGGGAGGTGTTCGCCGCGCTGCCGGAGGCGGTGTCCACCCCCGAGCTGCGCATTCCCCTGCCCGAGGGCGAACAGCACCGGTTCATGGAGAAGCTCATGGAGGAGGCCGATTTCGGTGACGCCAACGTGATCATGATCGACGGCATCCGCGCCGACTGGGACCACGGCTGGGGCCTGGTGCGGGCCTCCAACACCACGCCCTGCCTGGTGCTGCGCTTCGAGGGGCGCGACGCCGAGTCGCTGAAGAAGGTGCAGGACCGGTTCCGCGAGGTGCTGCTGGCACAGGATCCCAATCTCCGGCTGCCGTTCTGAACCGGCGGGCGGGCGCCCTGCCCGGCGGGGCCGGGTTCTGTTATTCTGGTGGCCGCGCGGCCGCCCGCCGCGGAGACAATCCTTGCCAGCCGTGAACGCACAGCCCATGAGCCTCGATCCCGCCGCCGCCGCCGACGTCGCCCGCGTCCTCACCGAGGCCCTGCCCTACATCCGCCGGTTCCAGGGCCGCACCCTGGTCATCAAGTACGGCGGCAACGCCATGGTGGACGAGACCCTCAAGGCCGGGTTCGCCCGCGACGTGGTGCTGCTCAAGCTGGTGGGGATGAACCCGGTGGTGGTGCACGGCGGCGGCCCGCAGATCGGCCGCCTGCTGGAGCAGATCGGCAAGGAGAGCCGCTTCGTGGAGGGCATGCGGGTCACCGACCGCGAGACCATGGACGTGGTGGAGATGGTCCTGGGCGGGCTGGTGAACAAGGAGATCGTCAACCTCATCAACCGCCAGGGCGGGCGCGCGGTGGGGCTCACCGGCAAGGACGGCGACTTCATCCGCGCGCGCAAGCTCACCGTCTCGCGCCTGACGCCGGAGCTGGAGCAGCCGGAGATCATCGACCTGGGCCACGTGGGCGAGGTGGAGAGCATCGACGCCGCGGTGGTGGAGATGCTGGTGCAGTCCGACTTCATCCCGGTCATCGCCCCCATCGGCGTGGGCGAGGACGGCCTGTCCTACAACATCAACGCCGACCTGGTGGCGGGCAAGGTGGCGGCCACGCTGGCGGCGGAGAAGCTGATCCTGCTCACCAACACCCCCGGGGTGCTGGACCGCCAGGGCCGCCTGCTCACCGGGCTCGACCCGGCCCGGGTGCAGGACTACATCGAGGACGGCACCATCAGCGGCGGCATGCTGCCCAAGGTGCGCTGCGCCCTGGACGCGGTGCAGAGCGGGGTCCGGAGCGCCCACATCATCGACGGCCGGGTGGAGCACGCGGTGATGCTGGAGGTGTTCACCGACGAGGGCGTGGGGACCCTCCTGCGGGGATGAGGGCGGCGGCGTGAGCGCACCGGCCAAGGGCTCGCGGCGGCAGCAGATCCTGGAGGCCCTGGCGCGCCAGCTGGAGGCGCGGCCGGGACGGCGCATCACCACCGCGGCCCTGGCGCAGGAGGTGGGCGTGTCCGAGGCCGCGCTCTACCGCCATTTCCCGTCCAAGGCCCGCATGTTCGAGGGGCTCATCGAGTTCATCGAGGAGTCCGTCTTCGGCCTAGTCAACCGCATCCTCGACGAGGAACGCTCGGCCCCGGCCCGGGTGGAGCGGATCCTGGCCCTGCTGCTGGGGTTCGCCGAGCGCAACCCGGGCCTGACCCGGATCCTCACCGGCGACGCCCTGGTGGGCGAGACCGAGCGCCTGCGCCAGCGGGTGGAGCAGTTCTACCAGCGGGTGGAGACCCAGCTGCGCCAGGTCCTGCGCGAGGGCGAGGCGGCGGGCGAGCTGGCGCCGGACCTGCCGGTGCCGCCCTTGGCCAACCTGCTGGTGGCCCTGGTGGAAGGCCGGCTCAACCAGTTCGTGCGCAGCGGCTTCCAGCGCCGGCCCACGGAGCTGTGGCCCGACCAGTGGGCGGTCCTGTCGGGGTTGCTGGGGCGCTGAGCGCCGGCGTCACGGGTCGCCGGCGGGCTTTTTCGCCTGGCGCGGGCGCCGCCGGGTGAGCTCGCGCAGGCGGGCCAGGTCGGCGGCGAACTGCTGCTCCACTTCCTTTTTCTCGTGCTCCTTGGTGGCGATGAACTGGCGGTTGTTGTCCATCTGGATGCGCACCCGGCGGATGTCGTCCAGCAGCGGGGCCGGGATCTTCTTGCCCGCGCGCTCGTAGCCCGCGGCGCGGGCCTCCAGCTCTTCGAGCTGGCGCTGCAGGGAACGGGTATTGCTGTGGGTGAGGTCGATGATGCTCTGGATGGCTTCCAGCCGGTTGTCCCGGGCGATCAGGAGGTCGCGCTCGGTGGGGTAGGCCCGCAGCAGCAGGCGGTCGCGCTCCTCGGCCTCGCGCCGCTTGCGTGCCAGCTCCGCCTCGCGGGCAGCCTCTTCCGGGGTCTTGGCCGGCGGCTGGACCTCGATGACCACCCCGCGCTCGTTGAGGATCTCGATGCGGCCCTGGGCGTACTCCGGCGGCACCGCCTGCCCGCACTCGCGCACCCCCTCGTCGTTGACCCAGCACTTGATGCGCAGGGCCAGGGCCGGGCCCGCCGCCAGCGCCAGCAGCGCCGCCAGGAACAGGCCGGCCGTGGCCGGCCGGCGCCACCGCCGCCATAATGGCGCCTCGGCCCGTGCGGGAGAACGGGGGATGGTGGAACAGCTGGTCTTGTTTGGCATTTCGCTGGTGGCCAACGTGTTTTCGGCCTTCGCCGGGGGCGGGGCGGGGCTCCTCCAGTTGCCGGTGCTCATCTTCCTTGGGCTCTCCTTTAGTGTAGCACTGGCGACCCACAAGCTGGCCACCGTCGCCCTGGGTATCGGCGCCACCGTGCGCCACCTCAAGGAGCGCAGCCTGGAGCGGCGCTTCGTGTGGCTGCTGCTGGCCGCCGGCCTGCCCGGCGTGGTGGCCGGCGCCTCCGTGATCCTGGCCGTGCCCGACCGTCCCGCCGAGGTGGCGCTGGGGGTCCTGACCACCGGGCTGGGGGTCTATTCCCTGCTGCGGCCGGGCCTGGGCCAGGAGCACCGGCCGCGCCACCGCTCGGGGCGGGGCCTGGTGCTGGGCGCCGCGGTGGTGGCCGGGCTGGGCGTGCTCAACGGTTCGCTCACTTCCGGCTCCGGGCTGTTCGTCACCCTGTGGCTGGTGCGCTGGTTCGGGCTCGACTACCGCCGCGCCGTGGCCCACACCCTGGTGCTGGTGGGCCTGTTCTGGAACGGCGCCGGGGCGCTGACCCTGGGCTGGCTGGGGACCGTGCGCTGGGACTGGCTGCCCGCCCTGCTGGCGGGCTCCCTGCTGGGGGGCTACGCCGGTGCCCACCTGGCCATCGCCGGCGGCAACCGGGCCGTCAAGCGCGCCTTCGAGCTGGTGACCATGGCGGTGGGGATCAAGCTCATCGCGGGCTGATGCGCCGTTGACGCGGGCAGGGACGGCGTCCCGGCGGCCGGCCTGGACGGAGCGGGCCCCTTGCCCTTCCTTGAACGTGTCGGGGCATTTCCCCAGCGGCCAGCCGCCAGTGCCCGGCCCCGGCTGCCCGCAAGCGCGGGCAGCCTCATGTTCCGTACCGCTCCCGGTAGGCGCGCAGGGCCGGCAGGTGGACCGCCCAGCGGGGTTC
>JALSIK010000406.1 GCA_026990045.1 Chromatiales bacterium
AGGTCGCCGGTCATGCCCATGGACAGGGTGTCCAGGTCCAGGCCCTCCGCGCGCAGGGCCTCGTACAGGCGGCGCAGGCGGGCGAAGGGCTCCCGCTGGCGCGCGGCGCGGGTTCCTCCGGTCCGGGACAGGAACGGCACCGGCCCCTCCGGCCGGCACGGGGACAGCGGCGAAGGCGGCCCCGCCGCGACATCCCCGCGGGCGGTCAGGGCGCCGACCACCAGAAGTAGAGCAGCAGGCCGGCGGCGGCCGCCGCGGCCAACCACAACAGCCGCGGCCAGCGCGGCGGCTGCAGCAGGCGGCGGGCCTCCTCCATGGTCCGCGGGGCATCGGCGGGCGCGGCGATGACGCCGATGGTGACGTTGTCGTGGCCGCCGCAGGCCAGGGCCTGCTCCAGGAGGGTGCCGGCGGCGGTGGCCGGGTCGGGCGCCGCGGCGAGCACCGCTTCCAGCGCCGCGTCGTCCAGCTCGTCGGTGAGGCCGTCGCTGCACAGCAGCAGCCACTGGCCGCGCAGCAGCACGCCCCGCTGGTAGCCCACCTCCACCTGCTCGCGGTCCGCCGCCCCCAGGCTCTGGGTGATGACGTTGCGGTAGGGATGGACACGGGCCTCGGCCTCGTCCAGGTTGCCGCTGTCCACCAGGCGCTGGACGAAGGAATGGTCGTGGCTGAGCTGGTGCAGCGCCCCGTCCCACAGGTAGGCCCGGCTGTCCCCCACCCAGGCCACCTCGTAGCGGGAACCGTCCAGGCGCACCGCCACCACGGTGGCCCCCATCCCTTCCGCTCCCAGCCCCTCTTCGGCCGCCCGATGCACCGCCTGATGGGCGAGCTGCACCGCGGTCACCAGGCTCTCGCCGTCCGCCACCCGCTGGCGCAGGGTGTACAGGGACACGGCGGCCGCCACTTCGCCGGCGGCATGCCCGCCCATGCCGTCGGCCACCGCGTACAGGCCCAGGGCCGGGTCGCAGACGAAGCTGTCCTCGTTGTTGTCGGACACGAGCCCCACGTGGGACACCCAGCCCATGCGGGCCGAGCACCAGGTGCAGGGGGGAGAATCCTGGGCCATGGATGCCGGGCCGCGGACCGGGGCCGTGTCCGCGGTGTCTTGCGGAAAAGCTTCCACGCCCGGTTCAGGCGTCCACGATCCGGGAGGGCCGGCCCAGGAGCGCGAGCAGCCGATCCAGTTCCACGGGCTTGCCGAGGCAGGCCTCCGCACCCGCTTCGCGGATGCGCACCAGGTTGTGCTCGCTGGGATAGGCGGTCATGGCAATGATGCGCGTGGCGGCCCGGACCGGGTCGCGCTTGATGAAGCGGCAGACCTCGAAACCGTCCAGGTCGGGCATCAGCAAATCCAGCAGCACCACTTGCGGGCGGAAGGTCTCCACCTGCACCCCGGCCTCGAAGCCGTTGAAGGCCGACCTGGTCTCGATGCCGCGGTCCGCCTCGCTGAGGGCCAGCGCGAGCCAGCGGTTGAGGTGCTCGTCGTCGTCCACCACCAGCACCCGCAGCGGCACCTCGCCCCCGTCCACCCGCAAGCCCCGGCGACTGGCGAAGGCCAGCACCGCTTCACGGCTGAAGCGCCGGTGGCCGCCGGGAGTGGTGGCGGCCTCCAGCTCGCCCCGCTGCGCCCACTGGCGCACGGTCACGGGGGACACCATCAGCATGCGGGCCACGTCCCCCGGCGTCAGGTATTCTTTTTCTCTCATCGCCACCTCGCTCGAGGCCCCGCACGGAGGGCGGGACACACTTGCAGCCAAGCCAGGGACTGATTCTAGTGGGACCGCCGCCATATCGAAAATAGCGCTTTCGCGTTAAACCACAGGAGAGATACGGTTTTTTGGGCGGCACCGGCTGCCCCGGCACGGGGCGGACATCCGGAGCACAAGGCCAAAAAAATGCCCTGCCGGGCGGCAGGGCGAGGGTGTGTGCGCTATAGAGCGCAGGGGGAGGATCGAGCTTCAAACAACCCAAATGAACCCGAAGGAGGCGAGCGGCAACGCTCCATGGAAGCCTATCGTTGTCGCTCACCCGGTGTATCGGCGGGTGGTGGCAGCGCTTTAAGGCGGGATTCGAAAATGTGATCCGGATCACATTCTGTCAAAAAAATGGCAAATCATTGTTTTTAATAGGTAATTCCTACCCAATCGGACCAGTTGTAGACTGGTCTGACGACGAAAAGATGTGCGGAATGCCACTACACATGGAGCTGGAAGCTTGCTGATGGCCGCCACAAGTGCCGGCGGTGTGGGAGACGCTACACCGTCCGGAGCGGCTGGCAGGCGAGCCGGCTGGCGGAGCGCACCAAACGCCAGCTCCTGGAACGATTTGTCCTGGGGGTGCCGGTCTACCGGCAACGGTTTCGCACCCCGGCCAGCGCCAAAGCCGCTGTAAAGCCCCCGAAATCCTGGACACTGTTTTGCCCAAAACTCACGCCGCTTCCGGCAAGGAAGCATGGGCAGCCCGGACCTGGGCGGGAGTGGCATAACCATGCCGCTGGACCAGCCAGTGCCGGTTGAACCGCTCCTTGAACTCCAGCAGCGCCTGGCGCAGCTCCTCGACGGTATCGAAAGTCCGCACCCACAGCAACTGCTCCTTCAGGGTACGGATGAACCGCTCGGCCACCCCCTTGCCCTCCGGCGCCCGGACGAAGCTGGGGCTGGACTCGATCCCCAGGAACCGGAGCTCCTCCTGGAAGGTGTGGCTCATGTACTGCGGGCCATGGTCATGGCGCAGCACCAGACCACCGGCCACGCCCGCCTCCAGTCCGCCAAAGTGCTCACGGACACCCTGATGAATCGGCTCCAGCGCCTCGAAGCGGGTCCCCGGCCGGGCCACGTTTGCCGCCGGCAGTTGGGAAAGTTTAACTGCCTACGGTGGCCGCTCTTTTCAACGTCACTCGACCGGGCACAAGTATTCCCTCCTCAGGGCTGGATAACGGCACCGCACCGCAGTACGCCAGCCGCGCCAGCGTCCACCTCCGCCGCGAGCCGCCGGACGCCGGAGGGCAACGCCAGGCGGGCCTCGTAGTCCAAGGGTTCTCCGGGGGCTAGCAGGCGGCGACGCGGCAGTACGCCCGGCCGTGCGACGCCGACGAGCTGGCCGTCCGCATACCAGCGCACGGTGCCCCGCCCGGGCCGCTGTACCGTCACCGGCACGTCGCCCCGGTTCTCCAGCCGCAGGCGTGCCTTCACGGTCTCGCCCGCATCCACGGTGGCTTGCACTGTGCAGCGCAGGGGCGCATCAGGGTTAAACAGAAACGACACGTCGAAGGCGGCCGGACCCACGCCCCGGTACTGCAGGTTCACCCGGGCCTGGCCCGGCCCGGGAAACGCGGCACCGCCCCGCCCCACCGTGCGGCCGCCCTTGTCGGCAATCTTGATGTCCACGCTGCCGGGACCGGCGGCTGAACGGTACTCCACCACCAGCATGCCCGCCTGCAACACTTCGAGCACGTAGGTCCGGACATCGCCGGGCCCGGCAAAACGATCCGAGACGGCGTCACCGATAGCAACCAGCCGCGCGGAGGGCCGTCCCGGTGCACCGTAGAGCGGCAGAATGCCATAATAAGCCATACGGACCAGACCCGTCAGGGTTTCGGCAAGCACGATCATGCCGCCACCCGGCAGCCTGTACTCGACGCCAGCACGGCGCACGAACAACCGGCCCTCGGCGTCTACGCGCCAATCGAACGCTGGCAGCGGCAGACCCAGGGCATCCATCACCTCCCGTGGCGCCGGGAGGGCGTTACGCGCGGCGAGCAGCATGCAGCCCTCGGCATGGCGTACCAGAACGACATGTCTCGCCTCCTCCAGGTATGGCACGTCGTCCGCCAGGATCAGGTGCGTCCCGCCGGCCCGATGCGTCCGGTAGAGCCGCGCGTCCAGGTGCAGCACCCGCCCGCTGAACACCACGCCCTCGCAGGGCGGCGGCACACCGTCGCCCAGCGTCACCTCCACGATGCGGGCCACCGGCTCGCGGCCCGAGGCATCTGCCGCTGCCAAGGCAGCAACGAGAAGGCCGGCGAGCCGCAGACCCATGTTCTCCATCCTAGGGCCGGTATCCGCCCGCCGGGCGGTAGTCCGGCGGCAGCTCGAAGAGCGCCTCGTCCAGGGGTCCGACGCGCACGTCCTCAAGCACGATCTCCTGTTTCATCTCACCGGCGCCCGGGATCTTCAGGCGCTGCACCACGCGTACAGTAACGCCCCGGGCATCCTTCCACAGTGTCCCCTGTACCGGACCGGAGGCGCTCTGCAACGTGAACCGGTAGCGGTGCAATCGTTGCCCGCCCTTCGTCTCCTCGCCCTCCGGGACCAGGGTCATCCGGGAGGGGAGATGGGGCTGCTCGGTATAGCTGCGGGTTGCGGGGAACAGCGTCCACCTCACCCCGAGGTCCTCGCGCGTAATCAAGATCATGCGGCCCGGACCGCCTGTGGCACCCCGAGGGGGGTCCATCTCCATGCGCGTGCGCCCCGGCATCGCGTAGACGGTGGCCACCTGCCGCCCCATGCGCTGGCGCGCCCGGTAGGGCGGACCCTGGTAGCTGTAGCCCTTCGATGACGATGCCCGGGCCTGCGGCGGCACGCCGCCGCGGCGGACCTCCAGCGACAATGTGACATCCCTGGCGGCCTTGCGGTAAGCAGGGTCCCCATTGAAGGCGATCCCACTCAGGCCCAGGCGGCTGCGCAGTTCCGCATCGGCCGTCACGCTCAGGTGAGCGCGCGCCATGGAGGGGGGCAGCTCTGCCTTGAGGGGTGTCTCCGGCCCCTCATAGAGACCGGTATCTGGCCCCGTCTCGCGCAGCATCACCCGGGCCGGGGCCTTGCTGCCCGGCAGCTGCACCTGCACGGGCACGGTCTCCCGGATACCGGGGCAGTGGGAGACTCCTTCGGCACGCAGCCGGAAGGTGGTGCCATCGGCCAGCGGACTGGACAGCGGCGCCGCATCGCCGCCCACCGCCGCCAGGCGCCGGATGCGCGCGGGGCGGTCATCGAGGGGCACGGCGAATAGATCGGTGATCAGTTGCGTGGTGGCGCCGGTGCGATCAGTCCCCTGCAGGGTCGCCGCCACGCCCCGGCTCATGGCGGCCCCTGCGCGTTCCAGCGCAAGGCCTGTATTCCACGAACTGGACGAAATCGAGTACATGCTGCCGTCGCGGGCGCGCAGGCGGTCCTCCACCGAGGCGGCCCGCAGGCGGCGCCCTCCCCTATCCTGTGCCGGATCGTCGGTCTCCATGGCGAGAACCCATTCCGCGTAGGAACGGCGCACGTCCACCGGAAGGGTGCGCGTCTCCTTGCTCAGGGGATCGAAGCAGACCATGTAAGGGCCCTTCAGGCGGAAGCGGCACGGCACCAAAGCCCGAGCCTTGTCTTCCTCACTTGCGGGCTCACGCGAGACATATCCGGCATCGAGACCGTCGTAGGCACGATAGTATTCGGTGAAGGTCCGGGGCGTGAAGCGATGGCGCAGGCGCAGGCGCCCGTCCTGCAGGGCCGTCCCGATCAGGGCGATGCGCTTGCGCCCGTCCTGGAACAGGGCCAAGGCGTGGCCGTCTTCTCCGATCTCCAGCGCTGCGGAGTCATCGCCATCGGGACGGTAGCAGCCGGCGAGCCGTGCCGGCACGCCGGCGCCGCCCACGCGGAACCGGTAGCGCCGTTCTGGCTGGTCGCCGGGGGTTGCCGGATCGGCATCCAGGGTACGGCCGCCGAGCGAGCGGGCACTGATTTCCAGCGGATGCTCCCCGTGGGCAGCCACATAGGCATCAGCCTCTTCCGGCACGTCCAGCCGCATGCGCCAGTGGCGCTCATCGATCCACTGCCCGCCGCTCAGTCGCACGCCGCCCGGCCCATTCACCGTGACCGCCGCGTCCCACTCTGGATCCATGGCCTGATCGAACTCGATCTCCAGCGTGTAGGACCCGCCCGGCAGGGGCTGGTCCACGTTCCCGGGCTGACGGTACCAGGTCTCGCCCGCCCCGCGGATCTCCACGGCCGTCACCTGCGGCAGGCCCGCGCGGTACTCCACCACGAAGCGCCCCACGCTCGCGGTGCCGTCGGCGCGACTCAGACAGAGGGTATGGCGTCCCGGCTCCGCGTCCTTTGGCAGCCGCCCCCGGATCACGGTCTCGCTCCAGGACTGTACCTCCAGAGCCCTGCGCTCTTCACCGGGAGCACAGCCGATCCAGAGCTTCCCGGCCTCGGCACCCAGGTCGGCACCTCGCAGCTCCACGGACGCCCCGAAGCCCTTCACCACCGCCACCACGTCTCGGTCGCGCATCTCGGGAGCTTCCAGCAGGTGGAACACCGGTACGCGCGCGCACCAGGCCGACACCGAGCGGTAGGTGCCCCCGTTGGTAGTACGAGCGTAGGGCTCCGCCACGTAACCCGGAGGCAGATGGACGGGCACCCTGGCCGCATCCAGCCGCACACCCAGCGCGGTCAGGTAGGATGGCACGACCGAACCGTCGCGCCGTCCGTTGGCGGTGCGCACCTCGGCCCGGCGCCCCCGGTAGGCGGGCTCCGTGCCGTTGTACGCAAAGTCGGCCAGGTATTCACAGACCTTGCGCCGCCAGCGGGTCTTCATGCCGCGCAGCCCCGGCAGCAGCTCCGCCAGCCTGCCACCCCAGTAGTCGGCGGTGGCGCGGCTGAAGAAGCCGTATACCGCCGCCTTGTCCCGCCCCGCCGGATCGTCCCGCTCCGGCAAACCCGACAGCTCACCGCGGGGGAAATAGAAGGCCGCCTTGTACCGGTCGCCCGGCTCGATGACGTTCTTTCCGCCGATGAATGCCTCGGGATTCTTGCGCACCTCCTCGGTGGTAAAATCCAGCGCACCAAGGCCGCCGCGGGCCAGGTCCGTGCCACCCGGATTCTTTCTGCCGTGGCGCCAGGCCAGGTAACTGAGACGCACCATGTTGCGCGCCGCCTGTCTGCCCGCTGCTAGCTGCGCCTTGGAGATCTTCTTGAGTTCCTTGACCGCCGCTGCCGGGAGCGGACTGCTCTTGCCCAGGTAACCCAGCGCCGCCACACCCGCATCACTGGACAACACGGTCAGCGTCGCCCGGCCCAACTGGGACCAGAAAGTGGGCCGTGAAAAGGGCCAGGCCAGCATCATGGACCGGTTGGTCACATAGACGTCAAAACATCGCTCTCCCAGGGCCGCGAGAGAGGGGGCGTCTTCTATGAGCGGGATGTGCAGGACCCCGTAACTCCCCTTCGGGTTCTTGCCCAGTGCGCGTATCACATCTGCCCAGCCGCCCTGCACGCAGGCCATCATCTCACTGCGCTGCGCAGGCAGCGGGAGCGGTAACTCGTTTTCGAACCCGTATTCACGCCCGCCGAAATTACCATCCAGCAGATCGCGGAACCCATAGTCGCCGATCCCACGCTTGCCGGGCCCTCCCCCGGCGTGCCGGAAAACCGCCGGTTCCACGGATTTAAGCGTGATCCTTCCCGATTCTCCACGGACGTAGTAATTCCACAGCCGTTCGACCACGCCATCCCGGCGCTCGATCTCCACCATCGGGCTGGACAGGGGGTCCGGCCAGAGATGGTGTGCCACGCGGTGATTAGCAAGGCGCCCCAGCATCGGTACCGACTCAAAAGACGC
>JALSIK010000407.1 GCA_026990045.1 Chromatiales bacterium
TCCAGGTAGGCGAGCTGAACCATGTCGCGCACCTTGCGCAGGCGGCACAGGCGCCGGCCCAGGTCCTCGTCCTCGCGCAAGGCGGCCAGCAGGCGGCTGCGCTCGGCCTCGTCGAGCTGGCCGTCGATGAACGCGTTGAGGAATTCGTCGGAAAAGCCTTCCATGTGTCTCATTTTATCCTCCTCAGGCGGGGACCGTCCTGCGCCTCCCGGGGGCCCACGTCCACCAGTTCCCGGCTCAACTGGCGCCGGGCCCGGCACAGGCGGCTCATGACGGTGCCGATGGGAATGCCCAGGATGTCCGCCACCTCCGCGTAGCTGAATCCTTCCAGGTCCACCAGCGTCACCACCTGGCGCTGGCCCTCGGGCAGGCGCGCGATGGCGCAGCGCACCTGGGTGACGATGTGGCGCTGCTCGTGACTGCGCTCGGGAGTGTCTGGATCGGCCAGGGTGTTTTCCTCCAGGGCCTCGTGGACCCGCCGGCTGCGCAGGTGGTCGCGGAAACAGTTGCCCAGGATCCCGAACAGCCACCGGTCCAGCGTGGCCAGGTCGTGAAGCTGGGCGGCGCGGCGCAGGGCCTTTTCCAGGGTCTCCTGCACCAGGTCGTCGGCCAGGACGGGATCGTGGCTCCAGGCGAAGGCCATGCGGTAGAGGCGCTCGCGCCGGTCCCCCAGCAGGCGGCGCAGCTCGCGGTGCTTGCAGAACATTCCCAGCACGGTTTGTCCCCGGTGTCTGTCCGCCCCCGTGGCGGGGACGTCTCGGTACAAAGACGCTGCGGCGGTGCAAATTATTCCCCCTCCATGAGAGCATGGCCGGGCGGCGGCCGGCAAGAAGAATATCCATATATAAGAAAACGTTAATGTTTGCGGGAAAGGGAATAAATTTCCCGCCCGCTCCGTCAGTTTTATCGAGTTCCGCCTGCTCCGGGTGGGACCTGCGGAAAGTGACACGACAACAACACGAGGGGAATATCATGCGTTCCAAGCCACTGCGTCTCGCCGCCCTCGCCGCGGCGTTCTTCCTGGCCCCGGGGGCGGGCACCGCCTGGGCCGCGAAGGGGGACGACTCGTTCGCCGAGCAGAAGATCGTGCTCCAGATCAGCGATCCCAATCCGTTCAAGCAGACCCTGGTGCTCAACGTGGCCAACAACATCCTCCGCCATTACGGGCCGGACCGCGTGGCCATCGAGATCGTGGCTTTCGGCCCGGGCCTGCGGCTGCTGTTTGCCGAGAACAACAACAAGAACCGGATCAAGAGCCTGGTGGACAACGGGGTGCGGTTCTCCGCCTGCAAGAACACCATCCGCAACATGGGCAAGAAGCTGGGGGCGCCCCCCAAGCTCAATCCCAACGCGGTGCCGGTGGCCGCGGGGGTGGTGCGCATCGTGGACCTCATGGACAAGGGCTACAAGCTCATCAAGCCCTAGGCCCGCGTGCCGTTCCGTCCACGCCGTGAACAAAGAGAGAACGAAAATCGAAACCGAGGGGGTTTGAGAAGCAATGAAAACCAAGTTCAAGAAGACCATCGCCGCCGCGGCCACCGCCGCCTGCCTGGGCGGATTCACCGGCCAGGCCCAGGCGGTCAACTGGCTCAAGATGCAGGGCACCGAGCCGCCCGGCAGCTCCGCCCGGGCCCGGGTCTGGGGTTTCATCCAGCCCGAGTACCAGTCCACCAGTGGCACGAAGCTGACCGCTGGCCCCGGGAACGGAACCGTTCCCATCTTCAACCGGTCGCGGCCGGATCTCAAAAGCAAGTCCAGCTTCAACCTCATCCGCGCCCGCGTGGGCGTGCGCGGCACCGGCTTCCCGCTGGATTCCAACGTCAACTACTTCTTCCTGGCGGAGTACGGCAACAACGGCATCACCCGCCAGGGCGGCGGCAGCGTCAAGCTCACCGACGCCAGCGTCACACTCAATCACATCAAGGGCATGCGGGTGCGCATCGGCCAGTTCAAGACGCCGGGCAGCGAGGAAGGCCTGCAGGCCATCCACGTGTTCGACTACATCAATTTCACCAACGGCGCCAACCAGCTCCTGCTGGAGCGGTTTTTCGACGGTGACGGGTCGGACGACAGCGCGGGCGGCTACGTGAACACGCCCAACGGGCCGGTGAGCGCCTTCCGCGACATCGGCATCCAGCTCTTCGACTGGTTTTACACCGACGGCTGGGAGCACACCTACGCGGTGATGGTGGGCAACGGCAACGGCATCTCGCGCGGCGACAACGACAGCAACCGCGAGCTGTACGTCTACTGGGCCTCGGAGCTGCTGTTCCCGGGCACCAGCCCCTTCCCGGGGGCGGCCCACCTGGCGCCGCCGGTGTGGTCGGCGGAGCAGCACGGCCCCCGCGGCGCCCGCTACCAGACCTGGAAGCTGTACGCCTGGTACCAGGACGGCAAGCGCACCCTGACCCAGGAGAACCCGGGCGAGTACGACCGCACCCGCTACGGGGTGGGCACCACCCTGCGCAAGGGCAAGATCCGCGCCGCGGCCGAGTACATCGTGGCCGACGGCATGATCTTCTCGGGCACCGACGGCGGGGCCGTGCCGGGATTGCCCAAGGGGCCGGGGCTGACCGACTTCAATGTCACCACCAACGGCGAGGCCAATGCCTGGTACGTGGACTTCGGCTACCTGGTCACGCCCAAGCTGGAGCTGGACATCCGCTACGACGTGCTCAACCGCAACACCCAGAGCGCCAGCGCCGAGCGCAAGTTCCAGACCCTGACCCTGGGCATGCAGTACTTCTTCAACAAGAAGAGCCGCCTTCTGCTCAACTACGAGATCCGCGATGCCGAGGCCCCCAACCTGCCTGCCAGCGCAACGCCGAACAGGATCCTGGATGCCATGGACAACCGGCTCTCGGCCCAGTTGCTCATCATTTTCTGAGCGCCACCGGGTTTCCCCGCCGGGGGCGACAGGGATGTCGCCTTCCCGGGGCACGGGGCGGGGCGGAGCGTCCTCCGCCCGGGTTTCCCCGCCGGGGCATCGGGCACCCCTGGAGCGTCCTTGCGACGAGCGCCCTTTGGAGGCCGCGTCCCCGCGGCCTCTTTCTTTTCCGGGCGGCATTGCGCCGCCTTTCGCTCTATAATGCGCCCCCTATGAACCAGCCCCGCACCGCTCCATGATCCGCGCCGGCGTCGTCGGCGGCACCGGGTACACCGGGGTGGAGCTGCTGCGCCTGCTGGCCGTCCATCCGCAGGTGGAGCTGGCCTGCATCACCTCCCGCGCCGAGGCCGGCACCCCGGTGGCGGACCTGTTCCCCGGCCTGCGGGGGGTCGTGGACCTGGCCTTCAGTGCGCCGGAGGCCGCGCCCCTGGCCGACTGCGACCTGGTGTTCTTCGCCACCCCCAACGGGGTGGCCATGACCCAGGCCCCGGCCCTGCTGGCGGCCGGGGTCCGGGTCATCGACCTGGCGGCGGACTTCCGCCTGCGCGACGCCGGGCAATGGGCCCGCTGGTACGGCCAGGACCACGCCTGCCCCGAGCTGCTGGCGGAGGCGGTCTACGGCCTGCCCGAGGTCAACCGCGAGGCCGTCCGCACGGCGCGGCTGGTGGCCAACCCCGGCTGCTATCCCACCGCGGTGCAGCTGGGCCTGCTGCCGCTGCTGGAGGCCGGGGTGGTGGAGGCCGGGACCCTGGTGGCCGACTGCAAGTCCGGGGTCTCCGGTGCCGGGCGCAAGGCCGCGGTGGGCACCCTGCTGGCGGAGTGCTCCGAGAGCATGAAGGCCTATGCCGTGCCCGGCCACCGCCATCTGCCGGAGATCCGCCAGGGGCTGGAGCAGGCCGCCGGGGGCCCGGTGGGGCTCACCTTCGTCCCCCACCTGGCACCCATGATCCGCGGCATCCATGCCACCCTCTACGCCCGGCTCACCGGCAAGGCCGACCTCCAGGACCTGTTCCAGCGGCGCTACCGGGACGAGCCCTTCGTGGACGTGCTGCCGGCCGGCAGCCACCCGGAGACGCGCAGCGTGCGCGGGGTCAACACCTGCCGCATCGCGGTGCACCGGCCGCAGGACGGGGACACAGTGGTGGTGCTGTCGGTCATCGACAACCTGGTCAAGGGGGCGGCGGGGCAGGCGGTGCAGAACATGAACATCATGTTCGGGCTGGACGAGACCCTGGGGCTGGCGGCCCCGGCGCTGGTGCCATGAGCGGGCTGGTGGTCAAGGCCCATCGGCCGTGGAAGACGCGGCTGCTGCTGGGGCTGGGCGCCGCCGCCGTGGTGGCGGCGGGCTGGTCGCTGTTCGAGTACGGCCGCTACCGGGCCGGCTTCGATCACGTGGCCGCGGCCCGCGAGTACCGGGCGCTGGCGGCGGAGAAGGCCGCGCTGGAAGAGAAGCTGGAGGCCCTGCGCGAGCAGAACGCGGTGCTGGAGCGGGCGGTGCAGGTGGAGCGCAAGGCGGCGGCGGACATCAAGCTGTCGCTGCAGGCCCTGCAGTCCGAGATCCTGGAACTCAACGAGGAGCTGGCTTTCTACCGGGGCATCGTCTCGCCGCGCCAGGCCGCCCGCGGCCTGCACCTGCAGAGCTTCAAGCTGATCCCGCTGGACCGCGACGGCACCTACCGTTACAAGGTCGTATTAACCCAGGTGCTCAAAAATGATAGGTTAGCCTACGGCACGGTCCGGCTGCGGCTGGAAGGGATCCAGGGCGGGCGCCCGCGCAGCCTGGACCTTTCGCAGGTGACCGAGAAGGGCATCAAGGAACTCAAGTACCGGTTCAAGTACTTTCAGGACCTGCGCGGCGAGCTGCACCTGCCCAAGGGGTTCCACCTGCAGCGGGTGGCGGTGCAGGTGCGGCCCCGGGGCGGCAGCCGCGACATGATCGAAAAGACCTTTGATTGGGAAACCAGGGAGCAAGCGCGCCATGTGGGGAAAGAAGCCCAGGCAGACGGCCAGGATTGATTCGCTCATCGGCCAGAACACCGAGATCCGCGGCGACGTGGTGTTCCGCGGCGGCCTGCACGTCAACGGGGTGATCCGCGGCAACGTCATCTCCGAGGACGATTCCGGCTCCGTGCTCACCGTCAGCGAGCAGGGCACCATCGAGGGCGAGGTCAAGGTGCCCAACATCGTGCTCAACGGCACCATCATCGGCGACGTCCATGCCGCCGAGCACATCGAGCTGGCGGCCAAGGCCCGGGTCAACGGCAACGTCTACTACAGCCTCATCGAGATGGCCATGGGGGCCGAGGTCAACGGCAACCTGGTGCACCGGGCCGAGGCGGAGAAGGGGGTGGTCAAGATCAAGCCCGAGGCGGAAAAGGCCGCGGGCAATACTTGACGGGCCCGCTCGGGATTCCCATAATATCAGCGTTTTCTGATATCATTCAGGCAGATTTTCTGTGGAGACGGCCCATATGACCACGGCAACCCAATCGCCCCTGGTCTTCACCGACGCCGCCGCGGCCAAGGTGAAGAGCCTCATCGAGGAGGAGGGCAACGACAACCTCAAGCTGCGGGTGTTCGTCACCGGCGGAGGCTGCTCCGGCTTCCAGTACGGCTTCACCTTCGACGAGGAGGTGCAGGAGGGCGACACCACCGTGGAGAACGGCGGCGTGACCCTGCTCATCGACCCCATGAGCATCCAGTACCTCGTGGGGGCGGAGATCGACTACAAGGAAGACCTCTCCGGTGCCCAGTTCGTGATCCGCAATCCCAACGCCACCACCACCTGCGGCTGCGGTTCCTCCTTCTCGGTCTGAGTCCCCGCCGGCGCCGGGAACCGGCGCCGCCGTGCCGGTTCCAATCTGCTATCCTTCACTGCGTCGCACGGTGCAAGGGGGAGCCCCATGAGCGAGTACCTGCCCGGCCTGGCGGGGGTGCCGGCCACCAAGTCCAACATCTCGGACATCGACGGCGAGAAGGGGATCCTCTCCTACCGCGGCTACCCCATCGAGCAGCTCGCCGAGCACAGCACCTTCGAGGAGACCGCTCTGCTGCTGCTGGACGGGCAGCTGCCCACGGCCGCCCAGCTGGCCGAGTTCGACGGCCGCCTGCGCCGCAACCGCCGGGTGCAGTACCACATCCGCGACCTCATGAAGACCTTTCCCGCCACCGGCCACCCCATGGAGATGCTGCAGACCGCGGTGGCCTCGCTGGGCATGTTCTATCCCGGCAACGAGTGCCTCACCGGCAGCCAGGCGTGCGAGGACCTGGACTACGTCCACAACATGACGGTGAAGATCCTGGCCCGCATGGGCACCCTGGTGGCCATGTGGCAGCACATCCGCTCGGGCTACGACCCGGTGGAGCCGCGCCCGGACCTGTCCTACGCCGAGAACTTCCTGTACATGTTCACCGGCCGCGAGCCCGACCCGATGCTGGCGCGGATCATGGACGTCTGCCTCATCCTCCACGCCGAGCACACCATCAACGCCTCCACCTTCGCCGTGCTGGTCAATGCCTCCACCCTGGCCAGCCCCAACAGCGTCATCGCCGCCGCCATCGGTGCCCTGTCCGGGCCGCTGCACGGGGGCGCCAACCAGAAGGTGCTGGAAATGCTGGAGGAGATCGGCTCGCCGGAGAAGGCCGAGGAGTACGTGGACCGGCGCCTGGCCGACAAGCAGGTGATCTGGGGCATGGGCCACCGCGAGTACAAGACCAAGGACCCGCGGGCCAAGATCCTGGAACGGCTGGTGGACGAGCTCATGGCGGCCCGCGGGGGCGACGTCAACCCCCTGTTCGAGATCGCCAAGGCGGTGGAGCGGGTGTGCGAGGACCGCCTGGCGAAGAAGGGCGTCTATCCCAACGTGGACTTCTATTCCGGCATCCTCTACCACGAGATGGGGATCCCGGCCGATCAGTTCACCGCCATTTTCGCCATCTCCCGCGCCGCCGGCTGGCTGGCCCACTGGCGCGAGCAGCTGGCCGACAACCGCATCTTCCGCCCCACCCAGGTCTACACCGGCGAGCCCCTGCGCGACTACGTGCCCATCGACCGGCGCTGACCGGAATCTTTCCAATCCGCCTGTATTTTCAACGGGTTGAGGCTGCGGCCCGGTCTTGAAGGGCCGGGGCTCAATGATTTTCGTGTCCGGACGCTAATGGGGCGAAGGGGGGGATTCTGCCCATGGCGGGCAGGGTCACGACGCTTTGCCCCCGGCAGCGAACTCCGCCATCGCCCATGCAGATGCCCGGCCACTTCCATCCCTCCATCCCTGCCCGCAAGGGCAGCCTGCGCCAGCGGGGGCTGTCCTGGCTGCACAGCCTGGGAGTGAGGTTCCTGGTGTTCATCGTGGCGGTGCTGGGCCTGGCGCTGGCGGGGCCGGCGCTGCTGCACTACGTTCGGGATGCGGCCCGGGTGGAAGCGCGGCTGGCGGACAAGGGCCTGCACCTGGCGACGGCCGCCGCGGGTCTTGCCGTGCCCTCATCGTCGCGGGCCGCGGGCCCGGCCCTGGAGCGGGCCCTGAGGGCACTGCTGGCGGACGAGGAAGTGGCTTACGTGCGCATCGTCTTCGGCGACGGCCGGGTCATGGCGTGGACCGCCCACGCCGGGGAAGATGCAGCAGGCCTGCGCCGCGCCCCCCATCTGGTCCATGTCCGCCATCGTCCCGGTGCGGGCCGTGTTCTCGTGGAGCTGGGGCTGGACCGGCGCCCGCGCCTCGCCGCGGCCGGAGCCGAGCTCCGGCGCCAGCTCGTGCACGGCGGCCTGGCCATGACCGTGCTCATCCTGGTGCTGGTGGTGGTCTACTATCGCCAAGTCCAGCGGCCCCTGGGCCAGCTCATCGCCGGCTACCGGCGGGTGGCTCGGGGCAACCTGGACGAACCGGTGCGCATCCAGCGGCGTGACGAGCTGGGGCGGCTGGCACGGGCCTTCAACCGCATGATGCTGCGCCTGCGCCGGATGCAGCGCGACAAGGATCGGGCGCTGGCGGAATTGCGCGAACTCAACCGCCACCTGGAGGCGCGCGTGGCCGACCGTACCCGGCGGCTGGAGGAGCTCAACCGCGACCTCGAGCACCAGGCCCTGCACGACGCCCTCACCGGCCTGCCCAACCGGACCCTGATCCAGGAGCGGCTGCACCAGAGCGTGCTCGAGGCCAAGCGCCACCGGCGCAATTTCTCCGTGCTCATGATGGACCTGGACCGGTTCAAGGACATCAACGACACCCTGGGGCACGACTGGGGCGACCGCCTGCTGGTGGAGGTGGCCCACCGGCTCCAGGCCCTGGTGCGCGAGACCGACACCGTGGGCCGGCTCGGCGGCGACGAGTTTCTCATCATCCTGCCGGACGCCGACCCCGAGGGGGCGGTGCAGGTGGCACGCAAGGTGCTGGAGGCCCTGGAGCCGGCGTTCAACCTGGAGGGCATGCAGCTCGCCGTGTCCGCCAGCATCGGCATCGCGTCGTTTCCCGAACACGGCTTCAGTCCTTCCACCCTGCTCAAGTCGGCCGACGTGGCCATGTACGGGGCCAAGCAGGCCCGCGAGGGGTGGCGGGTGTACCAGTTCGACTCCGACCGCAACGACCGCGATCGCCTGGGGCTCATGAGCGAGCTGCGCGAGGCCATCCGCCGCGATGCCCTGCAGCTCGTCTACCAGCCCAAGGTGTCGC
>JALSIK010000408.1 GCA_026990045.1 Chromatiales bacterium
CCAGGGAGGCCCGTTCTTTTTTTCCGGCACGCCACGGGGAGAGGCGCCATGAACACGCGGGAGAAGTCACCGGCCGCGCTGCTCGGCGGGGTGCTGCGGCAGCTCCCGGACGGGGTGGTGGTGCTGGACGGCACGGGCGAGCCGCGCCTGATCAACGCCGCCGCCGCCCGCCTCCTGTGCCGGCTGGCCCGGGACGCCCGCTGGCTGCCGCCGGAGCTGGACCGTCCCGCGGGCACCTCCGCCACCGTCGGCCTGCGCGATCTGAGCGGGCGCGAGCTGACCCTGCAGCTGACCGTCGCCGCCTGCCCCGAGGCCGGTGGGAACGGGCGGCTCATCCACCTGCGGGACGTCACCGCCCTGTACCGCCAGCAGCGGGCGCTGGAACACCTGGTTTACCGCGATCCCCTCACCGGGCTCTACAACCGGCGCGGCCTGGAGCGCCACGCCGCGGCCCTGGCCGGGCGCGGAGGGCAGGGGGTGCTGGCGGCGTACTACGTGGACGTCAACCGCCTCAAGCAGATCAACGACGACGCCGGGCACGCCACCGGCGACGCGGCCCTGGTGGAGACCGCCCGGCTCCTGTGCGAGGTCTTCGCGCCGGCGGACCTCAAGGCCCGCGTGGGCGGCGACGAGTTCGTGGTCCTCAGCCGGCAGCGGGACCCGGTGCGGGCGCGCCAGGCCGTGATCCGCCTGCGCCGGCAGCTGGCGCGGTGCAATGCCCGCAACGGCCGCCCGTACCGGCTCTCGCTCTCGGTGGGGTTCACCTGGTGCCGCCGCGGCGAGTCGCCCGACCTGCAGCGCCTGCTGGACGAGGCCGACACCCGCATGTACCGGACCAAGCGCGAGGTCCGCCCGGGTGCCGTGATGTAGCCGCGGCGTGCCTACCAGCGGTGGGGCAGGCGCTCGTTGATGGTGATGATGCGGTTCTCGATGCTGATGTAGCCGCCGCGGGTCAGGTCCTTGAGGATGCGGCTGACCATCTCGCGCGAGGCGCCCACCATGCTGGCCAGCTCCTGGTGGGTGAGGCGGCGGCCCACCACCAGCTTGCCGTCCCGTTCCTCGGCCAGGTCGAGCAGGGTGTGGGCGATGCGCCCGTAGACATCCATGAGGGCCAGGCTCTTGACGTTGTGGGTCAGCGCCCGCACGTGGCGGGCCAGGGCGGCGATGAGGTTGTAGGCCACCTCGGGGTTGTCGGCCAGGCACTGCTTGAATTGGGCCTTGGAGATCATCACCACCCGGGTGGGCTTGAGGGTCATCACCGAGGCCGAGCGCGGCGCGTCGTCCACCAGCGCCAGCTCGCCGAAGTACTGGCCCGGGCCGAGGATGTTGAGGATCACCTCGCGCCCCTCGTCGTCGCTGGCGTAGACCTTCACCTCCCCTTCCTCGATGACGTACAGGCCGTCCGTCTCGTCGCCCTCGTTGATGAGCACCGAGTGGGCGGGGTAGGTGCGGGGCGTGCCGTGCTCCAGCAGGACCCGGGCGTCCTGCGGCGCCAGGTCCGAAAACAAGGTCGCGCGTTCCGACATGCGGGACTCCGCGGGTGGCCGTGTTGCAGTGTCTCGCTCGTCCATGGCGTGTCGTTGTCGCGGCCGGCGGCGCTGCCCCGGCCTGTGTGTTGCAGTCCTTTTCCTCCACTATAGTAAAGTAAACGGGGCCCGGGCACGACCGGCCACCCGTTTCCTTCCGCCGCACCGGAACCCGCGCACAGATCCATGGCGACGCCGTCTGCTCCATCCGCCGCCGAGGTGCGGCCGCACCTGGCCGCCACCAAGCGCCTGGTGGTGGGCGGGGCGGTGGCCGGGCTGGCGGTGCTGCTGGCGGCCACGCCGGCCGGGCGCTGGCTGGAGGAGGCCCTGGGCCAGAACGCGCTGTTCCTGCTCCGCGGAACGCGGCCGCCGCCCGCCGAGGTGGTGGTGGTGAGCATCGACCGTGACGCCTCCGATGCCCTGGGCCTGCCCAACGTGCCGCGCAAGTGGCCGCGGCACCTGCATGCCCGGCTCATCGAGCGCCTGAGCGCGGCCGGGGCCAGCGTCATCGCCCTGGACATCATCTTCGCCGAGGCGCGCGAGCCCGGGGGCGACGCCGCCCTGGCCCGGGCGGTGGCACAGGCCGGCAACGTGGTCCTGTTCCAGTACCTGCACAAGCAGCTCATCGAGGTGCGCTCCGCCGGCACCGAGCTGCAGGTGGAGCGGCTGGCGCCTCCCATCGCCCCCCTGGCCGGGGCGGCCTGGGGGCTGGCGCCGTTTCCCCTGCCCAAGCTGCCGGCCCAGGTGAACCATTTCCCCGCCTTCAGCCCGCAGCTCAACCACGTGCCCACGTTGCCGGCCGCGGCCCTCCAGGGCCACCTGGCCCCCGCCTGGCCCCGGTTCCTGGCGCTGCTGGAGCGGGTGGACCCGGCCCTGGCCCGGGATCTGCCGCGCAGCGCCGCGGCCCTGCGGGCGGCGCCCCTGCACCAGGTCATGGCCCGGCTGCGCCGGGCCCTGCAGTCGCGCCCGGCGGCGCGCCGCGAGCTGCGCGCCACCCCGCTGCCGCCGGGCCCGGAGGCCGGGCACGTGGCGGCCCTCGTGGACCTCTACACCGGCGCCCACGAGCGCTACTTCAATTTCTACGGTGCCGCGCGCAGCATCCGCACCCTGGCTTACCACGAGGTGCTGAGGGGGGACGTGCCGGCGCCGGACATCGCCGGGCGCGCGGTGTTCGTGGGGTTCTCGGAGCGCCTCCAGCCCGAGCAGCAGGATGCGTTCTACACGGTGTTCAGCCACCCGCGCAGCGGGCTGGACGTGAGCGGCGTGGAGCTGGCGGCCACCGCGTTTGCCAACCTGCTGGAAGGCAGCACCCTGCGGGTGCCCCCGGGCGGTGTCGATGCCCTGCTGCTGGCGGCCTGGGCCCTGGCCGTGGCCCTGCTGGTGGGCTGGCGGCCGGGCTTGCCCGGCGTGGCCCTGGCCCTGGCCGCGGGCGCGGCGTGGGCGGGCGGGGCACAGTACGCCTTCGCCGCGCACCACCTGTGGCTGCCCGCGGCCGTTCCACTGCTGGTGGAACTGCCCCTGGCGGCGGGCGCGGTGCTGCTGTGGAGCCACCGCGAGGCCCAGCGGGAGCGGCGCAACATCCGCCGGGTGTTCGGGCTCCACGTCCCGCCCCGGGTGGTGGAGCGCGCCGCCCGCGACGGCCGGGCCCTGCAGGAAGCCGAGGAGGTGCACGGCCTGGTGCTGGCCACCGATGCCCAGCAGTTCACGGCGCTGTCGGAACGCCTGTCCCCGGCCGAGCTGCACCGGTTTCTCAACCGCTACTACGACACCCTGTTCCGGCCCATCCGCGCCGCCGGCGGCCTCATCTCCGACGTGGTGGGGGACGCCGCCCTGGCCCTGTGGCAGGCCGCCGATGCCGGCACCCGGGCCCGGGCCTGCCGCGCCATGCTGGAGGTGCTGGGGGCGGTGGAGATCTTCAACCGGGACAGCCCCCACGCCCTGCCCGTGCGCATGGGGCTGCACTGCGGCACCATGGTGGTGGGACACGTGGGCGGCGCCGACCACTACGAGTACCGGGCCGTGGGCGATGCGGTCAACACCGCCTCGCGCATCGAGGGGGCCAACAAGCACCTGGGCACGCGGCTGCTGGTCTCCGCGGAGGCCGCCGCGGACCTGGACGGGGCGGTGGCCCTGCGCCCGGTGGGCCGGTTCCGGCTCCACGGCCGGCAGGCGCCGGTGGCGCTGTTCGAGGTGTGGCCCGCGCCGGAGGCGGAGCGGCGGGAAGCGTTCGCCGCCGCCCTGCAACGGTTCGAGCAGGGCGCGTTCGCCGCCGCCGCGGAGGCCCTGGCCGACTACGCCTCCCGCTGGGGCCTGGACGGGCCGGCACGCTTCTACCTGGCCCTGGCCGCGCGCTGGCGGCACCATGCACCCGAGGACTGGGACGGCGTGGTGAACCTGCCGGCCAAGTGACTCCCGGCCTTGCCGGAATTCCATTGGGGCGGCCGCCGCCGGCGACAGGGCCGGGGGTGGTTGCGGCATGGTTCACACCGGCCCCGGCGGGCCGTGGTTATACTCCGGTAGACATGCGCGCGCCTTCATGCCCTCGCCGCCCTCGTCCCGCCGTGGTTCGCGGCGGGGTGACCCTGGACAAGCTCCTGGCCGTTTTCACCATGGCCCTCATCGTGGCGGCGGTGACCCTGTTCGGGTTCGGCCAGGCCAGGCTCGCCGATTTCAGCGGTCCCGACGAACTGGCGGCCGGCGGCGGGCGCGTGGCGGTTCATGCCGCCGGCCGCCTCTGGGTGCTGGACCGGGCGGGATCGGTGGAGGCCTCGGCCACGCTGGCGGAACTGGGGCTTGCCGGCAACATGGCCGAGCTGCGTTTCCTGCCCGACGGCCGCCTGCTGGTGGCCACCTTCGATCCCTTCGCCGTGGCGGCTTGCCGCCTGCCGCAATGGGGCTGCCGGCAGCTTCGCCTGGACGCCGGCGGGGACGGTTCCCGGCAATACAGCCTGCTGCCCGACGGCCGCCGGGGAGGCTGGTGGCTCCTGGAGACATGGAGCGGAAGGTTGTGGCGGTTTCCGGCCGCCGGCGGGCAGGCGGAGCGGGTGGCCCTGGAAGAGGCCCCGGCCGGGGCCAACGACCTGGCCCTGGACGGCGCCGGCCGGCTGTGGGTGGCCGACACCCGCGGTCACCGTCTGCTGGTGCTGGACCCGGTGACGGGGAAAAAGGCGGCCGCGCACCCCTTGCGGGGCATTCCCGGGGTGGGGGCCCTGCACTGGCCCATGAGCCTGGCCGCGGACGGCCGCGGCCGCTGGTGGGTGGTGCACTGGGACAGCCTCGGTCACGCGGGCGGGATCTGGGTCCACGACCCGGCCGCGGGCGGGGCCGTGCCAGTGGTCCTCGAGGGCCAGGGGGCGTTGCCGGTGGAAGTGGCGGCGCTGGACGGCGGTACCGTCATCGTGTCGGACCAGGAGGGCTTCCGCCTGTGGCAGGTGGATGCCGCCGGCCTGCGCGCGCGGGCCTTCGGCGGTGCGGCCTTCCTGGCCGAGCTGGACGCCCTGCGGGAACGGCGCCAGTGGTGGGGCACCGTGGGCTTCGGCGGCCTGGCCGTGCTCCTGCCGCTGGCCCTGCTCACGGGCGTGGCGGCATTCGTGCTCACGCCCAGGGACCAGCGCTTTTCCGCTCCCGCCGGCAGCGAGCCCCCGCTGGCGGCCGTCGCCCGTGCCGTGCCCCATTCCGGCGGCCTGTACTGGCTGCGGCGCGATGCCCGCGCCGAGCGCCTGTTGCGCTGGGCGATTCTCGTGGTCCTGCTGATGGTGGTGGTGTTGCTGGCGATGATGTGGTTCGTGTACGAGACGCTGTTTGAGATGGGAGGGGCCGGCGCGGAGGATGTCGGGCAGTCGTTCCAGCGGCTGATGCTGCTCGGGGTCGTGGGCCTGGGCGGTGCGGTGCTGGTGATGCTGCCCGCCACGCGCCCGCTGCGCCGGCGCCTGGGAGTGGACGGCAGCCGCATCCACGTGGCCCTGCCCGGCGGCGCCCGCGTCAGCGCCGATGCCGGCACGGTGATCTATGACGGCGGCCACCTGCTGGTGGACGGGGTGGTGGTGGCCACCCGCACGGGCAACGGCATGCGGTTGTACGCCGAGGGCGAGATCCAGGCCCACCTGGCCCCGCTGCTGGCCCGGGCCCGGCGCGTGGGCACCCTGGCCATGCTGGGCCGCCGCCTGGCGGCGGGGGACGGGGCGCTGTGGTCGCAGGTGGTCTATTTCGCGGCGGTGGCCGCCGTCATTGCCGCCACGGGCTCCTGGCGCGACATCCTGTCGGCGATGCCTGCCGCTGGCTGATGGCCGGCGCCCGGGCGCCGGCACCGGACGAGACCGGTTCCAACCCCCTTGCCATGGCCCCGGTAATCC
The DNA here is from genome assembly GCA_026990045.1 of Chromatiales bacterium. Taxonomy (GTDB): domain Bacteria; phylum Pseudomonadota; class Gammaproteobacteria; order CAMYNG01; family CAMYNG01; genus JALUTW01. The sequence goes on from JALSIK010000408.1 coordinate 5,879, forward strand.
ATCCGGGGGTGTTTCCACGCGTTCCCCGAAAGGGCACAATGTGTCACAGGGACAGGAGGGGCCCGGCGGCACGGGCTTTGGTCATCCGGCCCCCGGAATAACAACAAGCGGGAGGAGACAAGGACGTGCGCATCGTTGCGCGGACGGGGATAGCGTTGTGCTTGGCATGGGCGCACCTGGCCTGGGCCGGGTGCGAGGCCCCCGTTGCGCGCGTGGTCTCGGTGGAGGGCGTCGTGGAGCTGCGCGCCGCCGGCACCGAGGCCTGGACCCCGGCCGCGCGCGAGGCGCCCCTGTGCGCCGGCGACACCCTGCGCACGGGCGCCGATGGCCGCGCCGCCCTGGCGCTGGTCAACGAAACGGTGGTCCGGCTGGACCACGACACCGCGCTGACGCTCACCGCGCTGGAACCGGGGGCCCCGTCGCTGCTGGAACTCTTGTCCGGCATCGCCCACTTCATCAGCCGCGTGCCCCGCTCCCTCAAGGTCAAGACCCCGGTGGTCAACGCCGCCATCGAGGGCACCGAGTTCGTGGTGGCCTTCCGCGGGGGCGAGGCCCGGGTCACCGTCATCGAGGGCGTGGTGCGGGTGGAGAACGCCGCCGGCGGCGTGCGCCTGGCCGCCGGCGAGGCGGCCGTGGCCCGGGCCGGTGAGGCCCCCGCCCCGACCCTGCTGGCCCGCCCGCGCCGGGCGGTGCAATGGGCCCTGTACTTCCCGCCCCTGTGGAAGGAGGCCCAGGGCGCTCCGGGCGAGGCCGGCCGCCTGCTGGCCCGCGGCCGGGTGGACGCCGCCCGCCGCCTGCTGGAAAAAGACGATTCGCCCGCGGCGCTGGCACTCAAGGCCGTGATCGCCGTGGTCCTGGGCGAGACCGCCCGGGCCCGGGAGCTGGCGGAGCGCGCCGTAGCCGCGGCGCCGGACTCGGCCCCGGTGCAGGTGGCCCTGAGCTATGCCCGCCAGGCCGGCGGCGACCTGGAGGGCGCCGCCGCCGCGGCCCGGCGGGCGGCGGTCCTGGCCCCGGGCTCGGCCGTGGCCCGGGCGCGGCTGGCGGAGCTGGAGCTGATCCTGGGCCATGCCGGGGCCGGGCTGGAACAGGCCCGCCGCGCGGTGGAGCTGGATCCGCGCAGCGCCCGTGCCCGGGCCGTGCTGGGCTTCGCTCGCCTCATGGGGCTCGACGTGGACACGGCCCGCGCGGATTTCGAGGCCGCCATCGCCCTGGACCAGGCCGATCCCCTGCCCCGCCTGGGCCTGGGTCTGGCCCTCATCCGCCAGGGCCGGCTGGCCGCGGGCCGGCGCCAGCTGGAGATCGCGGTGAGCCTGGACCCGGGCCGCTCCATCCTGCGCAGCACCCTGGGCAAGGCCTACTTCGAGGAGAAGCGGGCGCCGCTGGATGCCGGCCAGTTCGCCCTGGCCCGCGAGCTGGACCCCAACGACCCCACGCCCTGGTTCTACGACGCCATCCGCCTGCAGAGCGAAAACCGCCCGGTGGAGGCCCTGCAGAGCGCAGAGCGCGCCATGGCCCTCAATGGCAACCGCGCGCCCGTGCGCCCGGTCCGGGAACTGGACCGGGACGAGGCCGCCCGCGGTACCGCCCTGGCCCGCATCTACGCCGAGCTGGGCTTCTGGGACAGCGCCCTGCTGGAGGGCTGGCAGGCCACCACCGCGGCCCCGGGCGATGCCGCCGCCCACCGCTTCCTGGCCGATGCCTACGCGGCCCTGCCGCGCCACGAAGTGGCCCGGGCCAGCGAGCTGCTGCAGTCCCAGCTCCTGCAGGACGCCAACGTGCTGCCCATCCAGCCCTGGGTGGCCGAGTCCACGGTCAGCTCGGTGGCCGCCGCGGGGCCCGCCGCCGCCAGCCCCTACGAGCTGCATCCCCTGTTCACCCGCGACGGCACCTCGTTCTGGTTCAACACCCTGGGCGGCAGCAACGACACCGTGGCCGACGACCTGGTGGTGGCGGGTATCGACGGGCGGTTCTCCTACAGCGTGGGCCAGTTCCATTACGAGACCGACGGCTACCGGCCCAACAACGATGTCACCGAGGACCTGGCCAACGTCTACCTCCAGTACGCCTTCACGCCCAACTTCAGCGCCCAGGTGGAGTTCCGCCACCTGAAGTCCGACAACGGGGACCTGGGGCAGAACTTCGACCCGGGCGACTTTTCCACCCGCTTCCGCCGCAGCGAGGAGCGGGATACCTTCCGTCTGGGCGCGCGCCAGCGCCTGGACGACCGCTCGGACCTGCTGTGGTCCTTCTTCGACGTCCGGCGCGACTCGTCCCAGCTCACCGAGACGGCCGGGCCGGTCATCGACCAGCGCAGCCGCAGCGAGGCCGACCAGGTGGAGCTCCAGTACCGGTTGCGCCGTCGCGGGATGCGCCTGGTGGCCGGGGCCGGAAGCAGCCGCGTGGACCTGGACCAGGCTTCGGTTTACGACTGGACCGGGGTGTTCGGAGTCGCCTGTCCTCCATCGCCGCCGTTTCCCCCCGTGCCCTGCTCGGCGCAGACGAGCAGCGTCCAGCGGCACGAGACC
>JALSIK010000409.1 GCA_026990045.1 Chromatiales bacterium
TTCCCCTGGCGCAGTGGCTTGGTGCCGCCGGCCAGCTCCAGGCGCATGAGCATGTCGAAATAGCTGCTCTGGCCGCGGCCGATGCCCCGGGCGGCGTCGGTCTCCGCCCAGGTGGCCAGGCCCTCGGTGATCCAGCGCGGCTGCAGGGCGTTGGGAAACAGCCACGGAAAACGGCCGAACACCCGGCGCAGGGCGGCCGGCGCCCCGCGGGCCCGGTCCAGGTGGAGGACGTGGAAGACCTCGTGGGTGACCAGGAGCTCCAGCCAGCCCGCGTGGTCCTCCAGGCCGGCGATGTCGTCGGGGGGCGTGAGATAGAGGGTGAGGCGGTGGTCCGGAAAGACCTGCGCGAAGCCGTTGGCCTGGCGCACCTCGTCGGTGAGCACCACCTCCACCCGCCGCCGCGGGGTCCAGTCCAGCCAGGGCGAGAAGAGGGCGTGAACGGCCTCGGCCCGGGCCAGCACCCGGCGCGCCGCCCCCTCCAGCCCGTCGTGGTAGTGGACCTGGAAGTGCTCGCTCTCCAGGGTGTACCAGCGGAGGCTGGAATCGTGACTCACACCGGCCGGGGCGGGCGCGGCACCGGCCACCCCCAGCAATACCAGCAGCGGCCACCACCGCCCTCCCCGCAACCTCATGTGTCCCCTTTCATCCGGCAGGCCCGCGCCCGGCGCGCAGCCTACCACAGCCGGTGGAACCGGCCCGTGATCCGGGCCTCAGGAGAGTCCCAGCAGGAGCTCCTGCATGCCGTGGCGCAACAGCACCGCGCGCCGCAGCACCAGCGGCGGCAGCAGGGCCCGCAACCGGTGCTGGTGGTAGACCCGGGCCGCGACCGGCTTGCCCGCGGCCCGCCGCAGCAGGCGATCCGGGGCCAGCAGGGCGTAGGCCGCCGGGGGCCGGCACACGTGGGCGCCGGTGCTGACGAAGGCATGGAGCAGGCCGCCGGGAGCCAGGCAACGGGCGAGCCGGGCCGCGGCGGCGGCGACCCCTGCCGCCGGCAGGTGGCTGAACAGGTCCCAGGCCAGGACCAGGTGGTAACCGTCTCCGGCCCCCGCCAGGCGCTCCGCCACCACGGCCCCGACGTCGCCGCCTTCCTCGTCCGCGGCGGCCTCCACCGCGGCGACCAGTTCGTCCAGGACGTCTCCCACGCGCAGGTGCAGCGGCCCCCCGGCCAGGACCTCGAGGGTGGCGCCCGATGCCGGCCCCAGGTCCAGCACCCGGCGCTGCCCGCCTTCCGCCCAGGCCCCGATGACGTCCGGCAGCAGGACGCTGGGCAGTTCCGCCGCCGGCGGGAGCGCGGGCGCCTGCGCCGCGCGCCGGCGCACCATGGCCATGACCGGGTCAGGCGCGGCGCCGGTCCGTGGATTCCCCGGTGGCGGCCGGGGCGGCCGGGGCGGCCGCGGCCGGCGTCGCGGCCTGGGGATCCATCTCGATGCTGCCCTTGAACTTGGCCCCGTCTTCCAGCGTGACCCGGGGCGAGACGATGTTGCCCTGGACCCGGCCGGTCTTCTTGATCACCACCTTCTCGTGGCCCAGCAGGTCGCCGTGCAGTTCGCCCTCGACGACGATGGTGCGGGCCTCCACGTCGGCCCGCACGCGCCCGTTCTCGCCGATGGTGAGGTGGTTCTTGGCCAGGGTGATGCGGCCCTCCACTTCCCCCTGGATGAGGAAATCCTCGTCCCCCGAAAGCTCCCCGCGGAAACGGATGGAGGCCCCGATGGTGGCCGGGGCCGCCCGCCGCCCCTCGCGGGCGGCGGCCGGTTCCGCCGGGACCGCCGGCGGCATCCCGTCGCCGGCACGGCCCCAGCGGACCACGTTGCGCCGAATCTGGTTCATGTCGATCATCTCGTCCTCCCCTGTTGCATTGCGGCCGGAATCGTCACGATGCCGGCCCCTGCGGAACCACGTTGACGGCCTGGACCCCCTTGGGCCCCTGCTCCATGTCGAAGCTCACCGCCTGTCCCGAGGCCAGCGTCCGGTAGCCTTCCTGCTGGATGGCGCTGTAGTGCACGAACACGTCACGGCCGCCACCCTCCGGCTCGATGAATCCGAAACCCTTGCGATTGTTGAACCACTTGACGACTCCCTTGGCCATCGTTTCCTTACCTCCGTTGCGTCGTTGTCTCTGAACTCCCTTGTGACCCGGGTCCGTGCCCGTCGGCAGCCGGGGCGCTGGCAGTGTAGGCCAGGGCCACGGCGCGAAAACGGGATCTCCGTCACGGGATCGCCCGGGCCGGTACTGCGCCGGCGGGACCGGCGTTCCTACAGCCGGCTGGCGCCCGCCTCGCTCATGAGGCTGGTGAGCGTGGCGATGCTCTCCGGCGCGAAGTCGGTGAACTGCACCGCGAGGCCGTCGGCCTCGGTGCGGACCACCGTGGCCGGCACGCTGACGTAGTCGTCGCCGCCGTCCGGGGCCGGCAGCAAGACGTCCACCGGGGTATGCCGGGCCAGCTCCACGGCGTTGATCTCGATGAACGCGCCGCCCAGGCTGAGATCGCGCAGGCGTCCGGTGATGAGTCCCAGCTTCTCGTACTGGACCGCGACGTTGAGCTCCAGCGGAGTACGGGTATTCCAGCGGTGTTCCATGACTGCCTCCAATATCGACCCGAAGAATTCCGGGCGGGCGGTGCGGCCCGCTCCCGACCCGTGCATTTTGACCGGGTGCCGGCGCCTTGGGTATTGGGGAAGTCCTGTAGTCCTATTAGGGAAAACCCTAATACGAAATCCGGCCCGAATCAGCCCCCACAGGACACGCAAAATGGCAAGTCACTGATAAGGAAAGGGATTGACCGGCCGGCGGGGCGTGAACGCCATCCGCCCCGGGGACCGGGCGGGCAGTGCCGCGGTCTCAGTCGGAAGGAGGCTCCTGGCCCTTTTCCATCAGGCCCATGGTGATACACATGGTGATGAGCTCGGCCAGCGAGCTGGCCCCCATCTTGCGGATGATGTTGGCCCGGTGGGCCTCCACCGTCTTGCCGCTGATACCCAGCTCGTCGGCGATGGCGCGGCTGACCTTGCCCGCCACCACGCCGTCGAGGACCTGGCGCTCGCGCTGGGTCAGGTGCCGCATGCGCTCGCGCAGGACCTGCCGGTAGGCACGCTCCTCGCGCCGCTGCCGCTCCTTCTCCAGGCATTCCTGGATCCGCTCCAGCAGGGTCTGGTCGTTGAACGGCTTTTCGATGAAATCCACCGCCCCGGCCTTGAGCGCCCGCACCGCCATGGGCACGTCCCCGTGCCCGGTGATGATGATCACCGGCAGGCTGTTGCCCATCTCGGTGAGGCGCTTCTGCACCTCCAGGCCGCTCATGTCCGGCATGCGCACGTCCAGCACCACGCAACCGCCGCCATCCGGCTGGTAGGCGTCGAGGAATTCCTGGGCCGAGGCGAAGGTGCGCGCCGGCAGGCCCACCGACTCCAGCAGCCACTGCAGCGACTCGCGCACCGCCTGGTCGTCGTCCACGACATAGATGGTCTGGCTATGACGCATGGCTCATGCGGGCCGCGGTCCCGACCTCGTCCTCCTCCTGCAGGACCGGGAGGCTGAACTTGAAGGTGGCCCCCTGGTCCTGGTTGTTGGTGGCAGTCAGGGTGCCGCCATGGGCCTCGATGATGGAACGGCTGATGGACAGGCCCATGCCCATGCCGTCACGCTTGGTGGTGAAGAAGGCATCGAACACCCGCTTCTGGTCCTCGGGCAGCAGGCCGTGCCCGGTGTCCCACACCGCCACCTCCACCGTGCGCTGGTCCAGCGACCAGGTATGGATGCGCAATTCACGCTTGTTCCACAGGTTCTTGGCCATGGCCTCGATGGCGTTGCGCACCAGGTTCAGGATCACCTGTTCGATCTGGATCACGTCGGCATGCACCGGGGGCAGGTTCTCGCCCAGGTTGAGCCGCAGGATGATGCCCTTCTTGCGGGCCTCGAAGTAGGCCAGGCTGGCCGCGTTCTGCACGATCTCGTTGATGTCCGCGCGGGTGCGCTTGGGCTCCCCCTTGGCGACGAAGCTGCGCAGGCGGCGGATGATCTCACCCGAGCGCTTGCTCTGCTGGCTGATGTTCTGCAGGGCGGCGATGATCTCCCCCACCCGGTAATCGTTGCTGGACAGGCGGCGCACGCAGCCCTGGGCATAGTTGGTGATGGCCGCCAGCGGCTGGTTGAGCTCGTGGGCGATGCTGGAGGCCATCTCGCCCATCATGGACACGCGCGAGACATGGGCCAGGTAGTCCTGGTGCTGGCGGCTGTTCTGCTCCGCCAGGCGCTTCTCCGTGACGTCCTTGCCGGTGGCGATGAAGTTGACGATCTCCCCGTCACCATTCTTCAGCGGAGTGATGGTCTTCTCCTCGTACACCAGGCTGCCGTCCTTGCGCCGGTTGATGAACAGGTCGTGGAACACCTCGCCGGCCAGGATGGTGCGCCACATGTCCTGGAAGAATTCATCATCGTGCTCGCCCGACTTGAGAAAGCGCGGCCGGCGGCCGATGGCCTCGCGCGCGCTGTACCCGGTCACCGCCTCGAACGCCGGGTTGACGTACTCGATGATGCCGGCGCGGTTGGTGATGATGACCGTGTCGGCGGTCTGTTCCAGGGCCGAGGACAGCTTCACCAGCTCGTCCTGGACCCGGCGCCGCTCGTTCACCTCGCGCTCCAGCTCGCGCTTGGAACCCTTGAGACCGCGGTTGAGCCGGAACATGTGCAGGGCCACACCCAGCAGGGCCAGCAGGGCGCCGCCCAGCGCCGCCATCCAGGGGCCGTAGGCCGAGACCACCGCCTCCAGCGAATACAGCCCGGCATACGGGCCCAGCCTCAGGTCGCGGAACAGGGCGTGGACCGCGCTGTCGTCGCGGGGCGCGGTCCACCCGGCGTAGTCGCCCTGCAGGGCCGCGGGATGGGAGGCGGGCAGGGCCAGCAGGGCCACCGCCACCTCGGCGGCCAGCGCGTCGCCGGCCCGGGCCGTGCGGGCCAGGGACCACTGCGGGTACAAGGGCGTGCTGTGCAGGTAGGGAAACCCGTCGTGGTGCCGCGCCCCCAGCACCCGCAGCTCGCTGCGGCGGACGCGGCCGTTGCGGATGAGCCGCTCCAGCAGGCCGGCCCGCACCGTGCCCGCGTCCACCGCCCCGTCCAGCACCGCCTGCACGATGGCCGCTTCATCCGGACCGGTGAATTCCAGCCGCGAGAGATCGCGGAAGGGATCGATGCCGGCGCCCGCCAGTTCACGCCAGGCCATGCGGAAGCCGGCGAAGGCCTCCCGGGCCACGGCACGGAACGAGTGCCCGCGCAGGTCGGCCAGCGTGCGGATGTCGTGGCGATCGGCGCGGGTGATGATCACCGCCGCCTGCAACGACACCGGGCGCTGCTCCAGCAGGCCCACCAGGGTGGCGATGCGGCTGATCCCATGGGCCGCTTCCAGCTCCACGTACCGGCCCGGATCGGTCAATACGAAATCCAGCTCGCCCGCCGCCAGCGCCCGTTCCATGTCCGCCGCCGCCAGCGCCCGGAGCCGGAAGCGGTAACCCGGAAGCTCCTCGTTGAGATAATCCACGGTGGGCCGCCACCTTGCCGCCGCCTCCCCGGCGGGGGCCGGCACCCCCACCGTCACCGTCGGGATACCGCCGGCGGACGACAGCAACGCCGGCAGCAGCAACGCCACCGCCAGCCCCGTCGCCATGACCGCCCCCTTGTTGATGCGCACGATCTGGTCCCGCTCCGGATGGCGCAGACACCCGCGCCGCGGCGGTAATGATACGCCGCAATGGCCTCAGGTGCCGAGTGCGTGTTCGTGATCCAGCACGCGCTTTGCTTCCTCCGCCACCGCGGGCGGCAGTCGTTCCAGAAACCGATGAAACCGATGGAGCGGTTCGCCGCCGCCGTCCAGGCTCTCCAGCATCTCCGGAACCTGCCGCCCATGGGCGGGAATGCCGTCCCACCCCTCGTCGAGGCGGGGACACCAGCGGGCCAACGCACCACATCGGTGCAACACGTGGAGAAACGCGGAAGGCCGGGTCCCCGCCAGCGCCCGGCGCCAGTAGCGGGCCACCAGCGCGGGCGCCAGGGCCTGCACCGCGCCGGCCTCCACCATGTGCCGCATGAGGGCATGGGTGCCATGGGCCAGGCGGAAGCCCCAGCGACCCAGTTCCGCCGCCGTGGCCGCCACCGACAGCAGGTATACCGGGTGGCGGGCGAAGTCCGGGCCCGCATGGCGCAATCGCCCGGCGTCCAGGTCGTCGCGGCCGCCGGCGGGATCCAGCAGGCCGCCATCGTCGCCCAGTCCCATGGCGTGGATGGTGAGATCGCGCCGCAGCAGGGACTCTTCCACCGTCACCCCGGGGCCGCATTCCTCCCCCGGCGCCCGGCAGGCGGGCCAGAAGCGCTCGCCGCCGGCCGGGTCCACGAAGCGGCCGCTGGCGTCGTCCAGCGGCACCAGGCCCCGCGCCGCCAGCTCCGCCGGGGTGACGCCGGCCAGCTGCCACTCCGCGGGCCCCGGCGGCAGGTCCAGCAGCCGGTTGCGCAGGGCCGTGCCGGTGAGCCACCGCTTGCCGCTCATCCCGCCTCCCGCCGCATGTGCAGCAGCACCACCTCGCGGTAGTCGTGGTCACGACGCACCTCGGCGGCGTAAGGTTGAAAGCCCAGGTCCAGGTACAGCAGCAGTGCCGGCACGTTGTGGGAGAACACCGACAGGCGCGCCTCGCCCAGACCGTGGTGGACGAACACCCGCGACAGCATGTACTCCACCAGCCGCCTGCCCAGCCCGCGCCCGCGCAGGCCGGGCGCCACCACCACGTTGCCGATGAAGGCATGCCGCCCCGGCTCCAGGTCGTAGAGGTTGGCGAAGGCCGCCACCGTCCCCTCGTGATCCAGCACCGTGAGATCGCGGCGCACCTGGGCCAGGTCTTCCAGCTGGGCCACGGTGAAGGGCCAGCGGCCCGAGGGATAGACGAAAAACAGCTCCCGCGGCGACTGCACCAGGCGGCAGATGGCCGGGTAGTCCGCGGGGCGGGCGGGACGGGGTGAGGCGGAGGCGGGCATGGCGGTCTCGTTGTCCGGTGCTGGCCATGCATTATAGTTGGCACATGGACTCGCGCCGCCTTCGGTCCCCAGCCTGCACCGTGGCCGCCGCCTGCCTGCTGGCGGCCGCGGCGGCGCCGGCGTCCCCGCCGCCGGTGACCCTGGCCCCGGCCCTGGGCCAGCAGCGCTTCGCCCGTCCCCTGGGCGTGGCGAGCGCGCCGGGCGACCCCCGCCACCTCTACGTGGTGGAACAGGGCGGGCGCATCTGGCGGGTGGCACCGGGGGGCGGGGACCGGTTCCTGTTCGCCGACGTCCGCGACCGCATCGACGACGGCCCCCACGAGGCCGGGCTGCTGGGCCTGGCCTTCCACCCCGGCTATGCCCGCAACCGCCGGGTGTTCCTATCCTACACCGCCCCCGGCGATCCCCTGGTCTCGATCCTGGCCGAGTACCGCACCGGCGCCCGCGGGCGGCTGGCGGCGGACAGCGAGCGGGTGTTGCTGCGCGTGGCCCAGCCCTACGGCAACCACAACGGCGGCCACATCGCCTTCGGTCCCGACGGCTACCTGTACTGGGGCCTGGGCGACGGTGGCGCCGCCGGCGACCCCCACGGCCACGGCCAGAACCCCCGCACCCTGCTGGGCAGCCTGCTGCGGCTGGACGTGGACGCCTCCCGCCCCTACGCCGTCCCGCCGGACAACCCCTTCGCCCGCGGCGGGGGCCGGCCGGAGATCTGGGCCTTCGGCCTGCGCAACCCGTGGCGCTTCGCCTTCGACCCGGAGACCGGGGCCCTGTGGCTGGCCGACGTGGGCCAGGACGCCTGGGAAGAAATCGACCTGATCAGGCGCGGCGGCAACTACGGCTGGAACATCCGCGAGGGCGCCCACTGCTTCCGCGCGCCCCGCTGCCGGCGCGCGGGCCTCACGGATCCCGTGGCCGAGTACAGCCACGAGTACGGCTGCTCGGTCACCGGCGGCGAGGTCTACCGCGGCCGTGCCATCCCGGCCCTGCGCGGCTGGTACCTGTACGCCGACTACTGCAGCAGCCGCCTCTGGGGCTTCGACACCGCCCGCCGCCCGGTGCGGCCGGTACTGCTGCTGGAGCACACCGGCATCAGGCCGTCGGCCTTCGGGCGCGGTCCCGGCGGCGAGATCTACCTGGCCGATCACGCCGGGGGCGGCATCCACCGCCTGGTGCCCGCGGATGCCCGCGTGTTCCAGGTGCCCGCCGCGGGCCGCTGACGCCCCGGCCGGACGGCACCCGACCCGGCGGGTTCACGCGACTCGGGACAGGAAATAGGGCAGCCAGGCCAGGAGCAGCACCGCGGCGGCGACCAGGTCGGCACGGAGGCAGCGGCGGCGGCG
>JALSIK010000410.1 GCA_026990045.1 Chromatiales bacterium
ATCCAGCGAGCGCAGCCAGCCCATGAAACGCTCCACCTGGGTGTCGATGATTTCCTCGGCCTCCTCGGCCGCGGTCTCGCGGGAACGGCGGTTCTCCTCGATGACCTCGTGGAGGTCGTCCACGGTGTAGAGATAAACGTCGCCCAGATCCGCCACCTCGGGCTCCACGTCGCGCGGCACCGCGATGTCCACCATGAAGATGGGGCGGTGCTTGCGCGGCTTCAAGGCACGCTCCACCATGCCCTTGCCGATGATGGGCAGGGGGCTGGCGGTGGAGGTGATGACGATGTCGGCGTCCACCAGCCGCTGCGGGATCTCGGCCAGGGTGATGGCCTCGGCCCCGAACGGCCGGGCCAGGCCGCGGGCCCGCTCCACGGTGCGGTTGGCCACCACCATCCGGCGCACGCCCTGCTCGGCCAGGTGGCGGGCCACCAGCTCGATGGTCTCGCCGGCGCCCACCAGCAGGGCGGTGTGTTCCGACAGCTCGGTGAAGATCTGCCGGGCCAGGCTCACCGCGGCGAAGGCCACCGAGACCGGGTTGGCGCCGATGGCGGTGTCGGTGCGCACCCGCTTGGCCACCGAGAAGGTGTACTGGAACAGGCGGTTGAGCAGGCGTCCGATGGCCCCGGCCCCGGCCGCGGTCTGGTAGGCGTCCTTGATCTGGCCCAGGATCTGGGGCTCGCCCAGCACCAGGGAGTCCAGCCCCGAGGCCACCCGCAGCAGGTGGCGCACCGCCTGGCTGTCGGGATGGGTGTAGAGGTAGGGCGCCACCTCGTCCTCGCGCAGGTCGTGGTAGCGGCGGAACCACTCCAGCAGGGCGTCCACGTCCGGGGTGGCCAGCTCGCAGATGAGCTCGGTGCGGTTGCAGGTGGAGATGATGGCGGCTTCCGAGGCCGGGGTGCTGGCCAGCAGGTCGCGCAGGGCCTCGGGTACCTTGTCCGGGGCGAAGGCCACCTTCTCCCGGATGTCCACCGGGGCGGTCTTGTGGTTGATGCCCAGGGCAACCAGGGTCACGGCGCGGACTTCCGGGTGAACGGGTTCAAGATATGGATCCAACGGGCTTTTTTCCCAACTGCCGACACCCTATTATAAAGGTAATTCCGTCCCCCAACGCCCCGCAGTTGGCGTTATAGTTAAGGCAGGCCCCGGCCTGGCCGATGAGCCGTATACACCAGCCCGACCCGGTACGCCCCATATGCGCCTGACAATCCCCCTCCTGCTGGCCGCTGCCACGGCCGCCTGCGGCACGGTGACCCCGCCGCCGGCCCCGCCCGCCGTGTCGCCCAAGGCCGCCCCGGCCGGGGCCCCCGCCAAGGCGGCCCCGCCCGCCCCGGCCAGGCCCGCCCGGCCGCCCCGGGCCAAGGCGGCCCGCCCGGGCCCGCCGCCCCGGGCCCCCGAGCCGGAGGCCGCCCGCGGCCTGGACCCGGACCTGCTCTACCGCCTCATGCTGGCCGAGATCGCGGGCCAGCGCGGCGAACTCGAGGTGGCGGTGGCCAACTACGTGGAGGCGGCGCGCCTGTCGCGGGACCCGCGGGTGGCCGAGCGTGCCACCCGCATCGCGGTCTATGCCCGCGACGACGCCGCGGCGCTGGAGGTGGCGCGGCTGTGGGCCGAGCTGGAGCCCGGCAACGTGGAGGCGCGGCAGGTGGCGGCGGCCATGCTGGTGCGCCGGGGCGACGTGGCCGGCGCCCTGGCCCAGCTGGAAAAGGTGGTGGAGCTGCGCTCCGGGGAGCGGGGCTACCAGCTCATCACCTCGCTGCTGTCCAAGGAAAAAAACAAGGACACCGCCCTGGCCGTGATGGAGGCGCTGGTGGCCCGCCGCGCCCACGACGTCCAGGCCCTCTATGCCTACGCCCAGCTTGCCTCCTTCATGGGCGAGCAGTGGCGCGCGCTCCAGGCGGTGGACCGCGTTCTGGGCCTCAGGCCCGGGTGGACCCCGGCGGTGATCCTCAAGTCCAGCATCCTGGCACGGCGGAAGGACACCACCGGCTCGCTGGCCCTGCTGGAGTCGGCCCTGGCGGAGCGGCCCGACGACACCGAGCTGCGCCTGTACTACGCCCGCCGCCTGGTGGATGTGCGGCGGCTGCGCGAGGCCCGCAAGCAGTTCCTGCGCGTGCTGGAATCCTCGCCCGACAACACCGATGCGCTCTACGCAGTGGGCCTGCTGTCGGTGGAACTCGATGACCTGGAGACCGCGGTGCGCCAGTTCGAACGCCTGGTGAAGACCGGCCGGCGGGTGGCCGAGAGCAGCTACTTCCTGGGCCAGATCGAGGAGACGCGCAAGAACTACGAGCGTGCCCTCAAGTGGTACGGCGTGGTCCGCAACGGCCAGTACTGGCTGGATGCCCGCATTCGGACCGCCGTGGTCTACTTCCGCCAGGGTGACCTGGACAAGGCCCGGACCTACCTGCGCAACATCAAGCCCGGTTCCGCCGCGATGGAAGTGCGCCTGCGCCTGGCGGAATCGGATCTCCTGCGCGAGGCCGACCGCCCGCGGGAGGCCTTCGACGTGCTCACCGATGCCCTGGGCGACATGCCTCACAACAAGGACCTGCTCTACGCCCGCGCCCTGGTGGCGGAAAAGCTGGACCGGCTGGACGTCACCGAGGCCGACCTGCGCGCCATCCTCGAGCGCGAGCCCGACAACGCCCAGGCGCTCAATGCCCTGGGCTACACCCTGGCCGACCGCAGCGATCGCCTGGAGGAGGCCCTGGGCTACATCGAGCGGGCCTATGCGCTCAGGCCCGACGATCCCGCCATCATCGACAGCATGGGCTGGGTGCACTATCGCCTGGGCAACTACGAGAAGGCCCTGGAATATCTGACCCGGGCCTTTGAACTCATGAACGACCCGGAGATCGCCGCCCACCTGGGCGAGGTCCTGTGGGTCACCGGCGACCGCGATGGGGCCCGCGAGGTGTGGAACAAGGCGGTGAGCAAGTCCCCGGACCACCGCGTCCTGCAGGACGTCATCCGCCGGTTCACCGAATGAGAACGGTCGGCCCGTTGCTCCTGGCGCTGGTGCTGGGCGCCTGCGCCGCGCCGCCGCCGCCCGCCGTCCCGGGCGCAGGTGCCGCCGCCTGGGCCCAGCGCGAGGCGCTTTTGTCCCGCATCAGCCATTTCCGCCTGCAGGGCCGGGTGGCAGTGAACGCCGGCGCCGAGGCCTGGCACCTCGACGTTTCCTGGCGCCAGCAGGGGCCCGAGTATGTCATCGATCTCAGTGGTCCCCTGGGGGCCGGGCGGGCCCGCCTGGCCGGCCGTGCAGGCGGGCCGGTGGTGCTGGAAACCGCGGAGGGCCGCTTCACCGCGGCCGATCCCGAGCAGCTTTTGTACGAGCACACCGGTGTTCGCATGCCGGTGACCGCCCTGCGCCGCTGGCTGCTGGGCCTGCCCGCCCCCGGTGTCCGGCCGGCGGCCGTGGACGGACGCGGCCGCCTGGTCCGCCTGCGCCAGGACGGATGGGAGGTGCGTTTCCCCGGATATGTCCGGGTCGATGGCCTCGATCTTCCCCGGCGCATCACCGTGGAGCGGGGCGAGGTGCGGGTGCGCCTGGTGGTGGACCAGTGGCGGCTGGGCCTGGGTTGACGCCATGGACGCGTTGGTCCTGCCCGCGCCGGCCAAGCTCAACCTGTTCCTCCACGTGACCGGCCGCCGGGCCGACGGCTATCACACCCTCCAGACCCTGTTCCAGTTCCTCGACCACGGCGACGTGGTGACCCTGGCCCGGCGCGGCGACGGGCGCATCGTCCGCCGCGGCGGACCGCCGGGCGTGGCGCCGGAGGCCGACCTGGCGGTGCGGGCGGCGCGCCTGCTCCAGGCCCGCACCGGCACCGCGGCCGGGGCCGACATCACCGTGGACAAGCGCCTCCCCGCCGGCGGCGGCCTGGGCGGGGGCTCGTCCGACGCCGCCACCGTGCTGGTGGGCCTCGACCGCCTGTGGGGCACGGGCCTGGGCGAGGAGGCCCTGGCCGCGCTGGGCCTGGAGCTGGGTGCCGACGTGCCGGTGTTCGTGCGCGGGCGGGCGGCCTGGGCCGAGGGCGTGGGCGAGGTGCTGGCGCCGGTGGCGGAGCTGGACGAGCCCTGGTACGTGGTGCTGGTGCCCCCGGTGGCGGTGTCCACGGCCGAAGTATTTGCCCACCCGCAATTGCCGCGCCAGTGCCCACCCATTAAAATACGCGACTTCCTGGCGGGGCGGGCCACCAACGTACTGGAATCCATCGTGCGCAGCCGGTATCCGGAAGTGGACGCGGCGCTGCGCGAACTCGGCCGCCTGGGACCGGCGCGCATGACCGGCAGCGGGGCCTGCGTGTTCGCGCCCTTCGCCGGCGAGGCCGCGGCGCGCGCGGCGTGGGCGGTGCTGGCGCCGGAGTGGGACGGGTTCGTGGCCCGGGGCCGCAACCGCTCGCCGCTGCACGAGGCCCTGGACCGGGGGCGGGCGGACGATTTCTCCTGGGACGTCGCCAAGCGGTAAGGCACCGGGTTTTGGTCCCGGCATTCGGAGGTTCGAATCCTCCCGTCCCAGCCAGATCGGGGATCTGCAACCATGAACCGGGTGGAGGACATGCCGGACAGCAGCATGATGGTCTTCGCGGGGAACGCCAACCCCGAGCTGGCGCAGGCCATCGTGTCGCGCCTGCACATGCCCCTGGGCAAGGCCATCGTCGGCCGGTTCTCCGACGGCGAGATCATGGTAGAGATCATGGAGAACGTCCGCGGCCGTGACGTCTTCATCGTCCAGCCCACCTGCGCCCCGGCCAACGACAACCTGATGGAGCTCATGGTGATGGTGGACGCCATGCGCCGCGCCTCGGCCGGGCGCATCACCGCGGTGCTGCCGTACTTCGGCTATGCCCGCCAGGACCGCCGCCCGCGCTCGGCCCGCGTGCCCATCACCGCCAAGGTGGTGGCCGACATGCTGTGCGGCGTGGGCACCGACCGCGTGCTCACCGTGGACCTGCACGCGGACCAGATCCAGGGGTTCTTCGACATCCCGGTGGACAACGTGTACGCCTCGCCCATCCTGCTGGGCGACGTGTGGCGGCAGAAGTACGCCAACCTGATGGTGGTCTCGCCCGACGTGGGCGGCGTGGTGCGGGCCCGGGCCCTGGCCAAGCGCCTGGACGACGCCGACCTCGCCATCATCGACAAGCGCCGCCCGCGCGCCAACGAGGCCCGGGTGATGAACATCATCGGCGACGTGGCCGGGCGCACCTGCGTCATCATCGACGACCTGGTGGACACCGCCGGCACCCTGTGCCAGGCGGCCGACGCCCTCAAGGAGCACGGCGCCGTGCGCGTGGTGGCCTACTGCACCCACCCGGTGCTGTCGGGCCCGGCGGTGGAGAACATCGAGAACTCTCGCCTGGACGAGCTGGTGGTGACCGACACCATCCCGCTGCGTCCCGACGCGCGCCGGTGCAAGCGCATCCGCCAGCTCTCTGTGGCGAGCATGCTGGCCGAGACCATGCGCCGCATCAGCAACGAGGAATCTGTTTCGTCCATGTACGTGGACTGACCGGCCCTGGTCGCGGGGCCGGTCGCACGGTGCGGGAATGGGTCCCGGGCCGTGATGCAACGCCAACCGGAGAACCGACATGAGCACTGACTTTGTTCTCAGCGCCGAGGTCCGGACCGACACGGGGAAGGGTGCGAGCCGCCGCCTGCGTCGGGCCGGCAAGGTCCCCGCCGTCATGTACGGCGCCCACAAGGACGCGGTCCCGCTGACCCTGAGCCAGCAGGAGCTGCTGCATCACCTGGAGAACGAGGCCTTCTTCTCCCACATCCTCACCGTCAAGCTGCCCGACGGCGAGGAGAAGGCCATCCTCAAGGACCTGCAGCGCCATCCCTCGCGTCCCCTGGTGCTGCACGTGGACCTGCAGCGGGTGAGCGAGACGGAGAAGATCCGCGTCCACGTGCCGCTGCACTTCGTCAACGAGCAACACGCCCCGGGCGTGCGCGCCGGCGGCCTGGTCACCCACAACATGGTGGAAGTGGAAGTGACCTGCCTGCCCAGGGACCTGCCCGAGTTCATCGAGGTGGACCTGTCGGAGCTGGAACTCGACGGCATCGTGCACCTGTCGGACCTCAAGCTGCCGGCGGGCGTGGAGCTGGTGGAGCTGGCCCACGGCGCCGGGCACGACCTGCCCGTGGCCTCGGTGCACCTGCCGCGCGGGGCCAAGGAGGAGGAGGCCGCGGAGGAAGGCGAGGCCGAGGCGGCGGCCGAGGGCGGGGGCGGCGAGTAAGCCGCCCCGGCGCCCGCCACCGCGCGCTGCATCTTGGCCAGCATCGGGCTCATCGCCGGCCTGGGCAACCCCGGCGCCGACTACGCCGCCACGCGCCACAACGCCGGCTTCTGGTTCGTGGACGCACTGGCGGCGGCGCACGGGGCCTCGCTGCGCGCCGAGGCCAAGTTCCACGGCGAGCTGGGCCGGGCCGCGGTGGGCGGCCGCGACGTGTGGCTGCTCAAGCCCACGACCTTCATGAACCACAGCGGCCGGGCGGTGGCGGCGGTGGCGCGCTACTACAAGCTGGCGCCGGAGCAGATCCTGGTGGCCCACGACGACCTCGACCTGCCGGTGGGCACCGCGCGGCTCAAGCGCGGCGGCGGCCACGGTGGCCACAACGGCCTGCGCGACATCATCAACCACCTGGGCAGCCGCGACTTCCTGCGCCTGCGCCTGGGCATCCACCACCCCGGCGACAGCAAGGCGGTGGTGGACTACGTGCTGGGCCGGCCCTCGGCCGCGGATCGCGAGGCCATCGAGGACGCCATCGCCCGCGCCCTGGGCGTCATGCCCCTGGTGGTGAGCGGCGACCTGGAGCGGGCCATGAACCGGTTGCACTCGCAATGACAATGGCGGTGGAGAATGATGCAGTGGCTTGCGGCGCCGGGTTGTACCCCGTTGCGGGAAAGGTGCTGGAACCTGGCCCTGCCGGACTGGCTGGCTTTTCCCGTCATTCCGGCTCCCGGCTCCCAGCACCGAGCACCTAGCACCTGGAACCTCACATGGGCTTCAAATGCGGCATCGTGGGACTGCCCAACGTGGGCAAGTCCACCCTGTTCAACGCGCTGACCAAGGCGGGCATCCAGGCGGAGAACTACCCGTTCTGCACCATCGAGCCCAACGTCGGCGTGGTGCCGGTGCCCGACCCGCGCCTGGACCGGCTGGCGGAGATCGTCAAGCCGGAGAAGGTGGTGCCCACCACCATGGAGTTCGTGGACATCGCCGGCCTGGTGGCCGGGGCGTCCAGGGGCGAGGGCCTGGGCAACCAGTTCCTGGCCAACATCCGCGAGACCGACGCCATCGCCCACGTGGTGCGCTGCTTCGAGAACGACGACGTGGTCCACGTGGCGGGCAAGGTGGACCCGGTGGGCGACATCGAGGTCATCAACACCGAGCTGGCCCTGGCCGACCTGGAGACGGTGGACAAGGCCATCGCCAAGACCGAGAAGGTGGCCAAGTCCGGCGACAAGGCCGCCCGCGCCCGGCTGGAACTGCTGGAGCAGGTGCGCCGGCACCTGGACGCCGGCCGGCCGGTGCGGGCCATGGACCTGTCCGACGACGACCGCGCCGCCCTGCGCGAGCTGTTCCTGCTCACCATCAAGCCCACCATGTACATCGCCAACGTGGACGAGGGCGGCTTCGGCGACAATCCCCTGCTGAAGGAGGTGGAGAAGCTGGCGGCCGGCGAGGGCGCACCGGTGGTGCCCGTGTGCGCCGCCGTCGAGGCCGAGCTGGTGGAGCTGGAGGAAGACGAGAAAAAGGAGTTCCTGGCCGAGATGGGCCTGGAGGAGCCGGGCCTCAACCGGGTCATCCGCGCCGGCTACGCCCTGCTCGGGCTCATCACCTTCTTCACCGCCGGGCCCAAGGAGGTGCGGGCCTGGACCGTGCGCCGGGGGGCCACCGCGCCCGAGGCCGCCGGGGTCATCCACACCGACTTCCAGAAGGGCTTCATCCGGGCCGAGGTCATCGGCTACGACGACTTCGTCCGCTACGGCGGCGAGCAGGGGGCGCGGGAGGCCGGGCGCCTGCGGCTGGAGGGCAAGGACTACGTGGTGGCCGACGGCGACGTCATGCACTTCCGCTTCAACGTCTGAGCCCGACCGTAGGTGATTGATTTCCGGGCCGGTTCCGGGCCGGAGTTGACATGGGGCCGGGCAGGCCGGAAAATGCGCGCCTCCCGGGCCTCCGCCCGGTGTACCCCCAGAAGGCTACGTAGCTCAGCTGGTTAGAGCACGGCACTCATAATGCCGGGGTCGGTGGTTCGACTCCACCCGTAGCCACCAGGTTGTTCGTGGTTTTCCGGTGACCGT